>NZ_ANAH02000009.1:300000-500143 GCF_000335475.2 Cystobacter fuscus DSM 2262
GTGACGCTGCCCAAGCGTACGGGCGATGGTTGAGCGGTGTGTTCCGGGGACCGCTACGACGTGTCTGGAAGTGCCCCGAATCAAGAAGGGGCATGCCGCATCGGATGAGACGAAGCCCCCGTGATAAGAGGACCCGCCATGAAGAGCCCCATCCTCCAGACCCTGCCCCTTGGCTCACCCCCCTGGGTGACCGCGGATCCGTTCCTGTTCTGCGTGCACCATGACGACCACTACCCCGCCGGTAACGAGCATCTGGGACCGGAGGCCTCGCTCGACGGCCGCAACCTTGGCCAGGACTTCGCGGGGAAAGACGGCTGGAGCATGTACCACGGTGAGCAGGTGCCGGGCTTCCCCGGGCACCCGCACCGCGGTTTCGAGACGGTGACGCTGGTGCGCAACGGGTTCATCGACCACTCGGACTCGCTCGGCGCCACCGCGCGCTTCGGCTACGGCGACGTGCAGTGGTTGACCGCGGGCGCGGGCATCGTGCACTCGGAGATGTTCCCGCTCGTGAAGAAGGGCGAGCCCAACCCCACCGAGCTGTTCCAGATCTGGCTGAACCTCCCGGCCGAGGACAAGCACGCGCCCCCCCACTTCTCGATGCTCTGGAGCCAGGACATCCCCCGCCTCACGTTCACCGACGCGGCGGGCCGGCGCACCGAGGTGACGGTCGCCGCGGGCGAGCTCGAGGGCCGGCGCGCGCCGCCGCCGCCGCCCCGCTCGTGGGCCTCGCGTCCGGACACCGACGTGGCCATCTGGACCGTGCGCCTCGAGCCCGGTGCGACGTGGACCCTTCCGCCCGCGAAGAACCCGCGCGCCCAGCGCACGCTCTACTTCTTCGAGGGCGACGCGCTGAAGGTCGCGGACCACGTCGTCCGTGAGCACCAGATATTGGCCGTGCAGAGCGATGTCGCGCTGCGGCTCGAGGCTCAGGGCGGCGCGGTCGAGGTGCTGATGTTGCAGGGGCGCCCCATCGGGCAGCCCGTCGTGCAGTACGGCCCCTTCGTGATGAACACCCGCGCGGAGATCCAGCAGGCGTTCAACGACTACCAGCGCACGCGCTTCGGCGGCTGGCCGTTCGGGAAGGACGACCCGGTGCACTCGCGCGAGGAGGGCCGGTTCGCGCGGCACGCGGACGGCCGCATCGAGCGGCCAGCTCGCTGAGGCCATCCGGCACCGGGAGGTGGCCTTCTATGAGGCGCGGCGGGGGGGCGGCTCCGTCACGCGGAGGGTGGCCACCACCTGGCCGTGGTCGGACTGGATGCGGTCGGGCCGCTCCCGGCTCAAGGTCCGGTCCACGAGGTGGTCATTGAAGTAGTGGACGTACTCCACCTCGCCCAGCCGTCTGGGATTGACCCGGCTGAACTCCTGGGAGACATAGATTTGGTCCAGGGTGTCGTAATAGCCATTGTAGATGTGGCTGTAGCTGACATCCCGCCGGGTGTTCTGTCGCGCCTGGATGTCGAAGGCGTTGTAGAGCAGCACATCCCAGATGGCTTGCTTCTCGTCATGGGGCAGGTAATGCACGGGGGGCGTGCCCGAGACGATCACCGTCGTGACGGACAAGGCGGAGTCGTTCAGGTCTCCGAGCAGGACCACGGGCCGCTGCGTCCCCTCCATCAGCTTGAGCAGGATGCAGCGCAGGGCATAGGCCTCGGCGGAGCGGACCATGAGGGAGCGCGCGCTGCCCAGGGCGATGTTCTTGGCGTCCGACTCCGTCTCCTCGTCCAGCAACGGGCGCTTGGACTTGAGATGCGCGACGAGCACGGACAGCTCCAGGCCCGTCGGCAGCTTCAGGTCTGCCTGCAACACCGGACGGGAGAACGACTTGATGGGGCCGGGAATCCCGGAGACCGTGAGCTCGAAGCCGTCTGGAAAATCCTGGTGAGTGATCGTCCGGACGACTTCCAGTGAGGTCGCCAGCCCCACCTGGGGGGCCTTCTGCTCCTGGGTCGCGACCATCACATGGAGGGGGGCGCTCCCGGGATTTCCCGCCTGGACGGCGTCCTTCAGCGCATCCAGATGCCACACTTCCTGGAAGCCGACGACCTCGGCATCCATCCGTCGCAACTGGCCGCCAATCCATGCGATCTTGTTCGCGTACTCTTCCTTGCTGAACGGCCTGTCGTTCGGATAGGTCACCTGCCCCGGCAGGGCGAGATTGAGCACATTGAAAGTCCCTACCTTGAATCGCGACATTCGCGTCTCCTGAATTCGAATCCCGGTGCGCTGGCGGGCGCCCCGCCCCCCGGAGAAGACCTCCGTGTCGAGCGAGTGTACGGGTTTTCCCGCATCGTCGCATGGGAGGAGGAGGGGCCTCCTGGGTAGTGGACGGTTGCCGCGACGAAGTGTTCGACATCTTCCTCGGTGGGCCACGTCATGTATGCGCTCCGTGGGCCACTCTGGTGTGATGCCGGGGCGCGTCAACGCGCTGCGCGCGGGGAGCGAATGGGTGAAGACAGGGAGCAGAGGGTCGGACTCGAACGCGAGGGCACCGCGAACGTTCGGAATGCGGCTGATCATCGCCTACAAGTTCGTGAAGGCCGTCTTGATGATCGGACTGGCGCTCTGGTTCACGGTCGATCCGGAGGCCGCCTATTCGTTCGGGCAACACGTCGCGTACGAACTCGTCGAAGCGCGGCCCTTGCTGGTGCGGATTGGCAACTGGCTCCACGGCCACCTGACGGAGCAGGTGATCGAACGCAGCGCCCTGGTGGCCTGGCTGGACGGGACCACCACGGCGCTCGAGGGCCTCCTGCTCCTGCTGGGAAAGCCGTGGGGGGAATGGCTCGTCACGATCAACCTGTCCTTGTTCCTGCCCTTCGAGGTCTATGAGCTGATCCACAAGCCGGGGGTGGGCAAGGCCATCGTGCTGCTCCTCAACGCCGCGATCGTCGTGTACCTGCTGTATGCGCGGCTACTCCCGGTCCACCGCGCCCGTTCAGGACGGACTCCCCCGGCCGGGTAGGGGAACTGGCCCTTCTCCTCGCGACGTCACCTGTCGAGGAAGCGGCGCTCCCAGCGCAAGGTCTCCTCTCCGTCGATAGGGTATTGAGTACGGGGCTCCTGGTAGAGCCAGGGCTCCAGTGCGCGTGCCCACTCGCGGTAGAGGGGCAGGTCCCGGCCCTGCTCGGTGTCACCCGCTTCGGGCCAGGAGCCCAGGGTGACGACAGCCCGGTTGCCGGGCATCTCTTGAATGCGGACCTCCTGAGAAGAGAAGCGGGAGCGCAGGCCGGTGACTCCTCCCAGTTCGTCGAGCACGGGGGCACCCAGGAAGTTCATCCACGCGGGACCGCGGATCCGTGTGCCGATGTTCCAGGACACATGCCCCAGTTCGGTGTCGTCCAGTCCCGGGTGGCGAAAGCGCAGGAATGAAAGTTCTCTCGGAATGCCAACGTGGTTGAATGCGAGGCCCGCGTGGCCAGAGCAGAAGGGCAGGGGGTCCGCGAGTTCCCACATGAGTTCTCGCACGTGCTCCGGTCCCTTTTCTTCCAGGTACTCGGTGGGGAGCCAGAAGGACACTGCACTGACGGCGTTTCGATCCAGGCTGTCCGGTAGCTTTCCGCAATACTCGACTTCGTAGCCGCGGGCTGACTCCGGGCTGTCACACCATTTGAAAAGGAGGTCGCCGGAAGCGTGCTCATCTCTCAGCTCGCGTAAGGTCTTGTTCCGCGCCGAGTCATCCAATTCCCACCAATCGCCATTGTAATCGGGCGACCATGAGGGTGTACCTGGCCCGACGGCTTGCAGGTAGGTTTCCATCGAGCTTGCCACCTTGGATGCAATCTCTTCATGCGGATGATTCATGTAGAGGCAGATGCGGATGCCCTCGCGAATCAACAACCCACCATGCCAGGCGGGGTATCGTATTCGTGGATAGTGAGCGCTCATTGGATTTTCCAAACAGGAGCAACGCGAAAAGGTTCGACGCCTGATAATTCTTTGTACGCTTTCCCCTGGTTGAGTTCAGAATAAGGGTGTCCCTGTGGGTACTTGTTCCACTGGGGCTCATTGCTGATAGGGCAGGGGAACTTGAAGTCGTAGATAGCCAGAATCCGAAGTGGATCGCCTGAGTGGATGACCACGTCCGGTACGAGCGTCCCCACGAGTTCGTCGCCGCAACTTTTTCGTAGGAGTTCTCGTGTTTCCTTTGAACCAAGCAACTGCTTTTGTCCTGTTTGACGGTCGTACCGGTAGCGTGGCTCCATGCTGAAGCTGCCTGGTGCCAGGATCTCCAGCTTCGCCTGTGCACACTGGAGGGCGAGTGTGTGCTTTTCTCTACCCAGGCGCATGGCCCGAGTCACCTTCCTGCCACATGCGTCCACTTCCAAGACTTCCTGACATTGTTCTCGCGAGGGACTACGACCGCCCATGCGTAGGTCATTGACCTCCGCGTGGGCCTGCTGCGCGCACTCCACCAAGGCATCTTCGATGCTCGACCGGGTGGAGGCGGTGAGGACACGGAGCGTGGAGGAGATGGACGCAAGTTCGGCACCACCCCGGACCGTGGGGACCACTGTTTCTTCGCCCATCACGGTGGCGCAGTAATCTGGTTTCTGCCGACAGGCGCTCGTGGCGCTGTCGAAGGCGTAACTGGCCGGGATCAAGGTCAATGCGACCAGTACTCCCCACTTGCTCCGGATGTTCCTTGGAGTCGGCATGTCACCTCGTTGGATGAGGCGGGAGAGTGTGGCATGGATGCCGTCAATGGAGGAAGAGCGCATTCGTGGTGCGCCATCCTCGCTGCCCGGGCGGATGGTACGTGGTAGATGGCGGGGTCGTCATGGGCCTGGAGTTTTAGCCGGAGTCAGCCGATGAGCAGCGCATATCCTCGAATTCGCCACCATGAGCAGGGGCCAGACGGTGATGTGCTCGTGCGGAGAGAGGTCATCCGGCTGGTGTTGCACCTGCCGTTCAATCATGACGCGCTCGCGCTTCCCATCCAGCGTGCTCTCGATATGTACCTGGACGCGGTTGGGACGGGGCCCGAGAGCTTCTCGGAGTACTCCTTGGGGTACGAGCCCGCTGCTCTTCACGAGGACAGTTGGTCGAACATCCGCCAGATGCTCTCCACTTCGGACGAGGAGTATTTCCTCGATGACGAGGCGGATGAGCAACTCCGCTTGATGCAGATGAAGAACCAGTTCGACCGGATGGTGGAATTGTCGAGCGAGGAGCGCGGCGTCACTGGTTACGGCTTCTTCTACTGGGCCCGTCTGCCGTGGCGCGTGCCTCCGAAGAATCAGGTGAGTCTGGTGAGCTTTTCCTGGCCCACGGAAGACCTGGAGGAGTGTGGTCCCGGGCGGATGAGGGAAGAGATGATGGCGCTGGCCGCGCTGCTGCCCTATTCCTCGGGTCACGCGGGGCTCGCCTTCTCCTCCCCGAACCTCTGGGGACCCTCCATGAAGGACATCCATGAGGAGGCGCTACTCTACCCAGGCCTGGACGTGACACACGGTCAGCGGGAACTGGGCACGCGCGTGGATGGCGTGCACTGGCTCAATTTCCTGGGCCCGGAGGTGTTGTCCCAGGTGGGAGGTGCCGAGGCGCTCCGTTCTCGGCTGCATTCCCCTTCCACCACCGTGCACTCACTCGAGGGCGGGCGAGTCCTGGTGTCACTGGGCCCTGGCCCCGAGGCGGGTGACCTGCACCGAGGCGACACGCTGCCCGCCTACCGCGAGTTGGCGCGCGTGCTCGAGCCCTGGCTCTATCCCTTCCCAGAGAAGTCCTGGCGGGACTGCCTTCCCGATACAGCCCGCCGCTGGTGGCGCCGCTTTCTCGACGAGTGACCCTTGCTGGGGCCTCTTCACGCCCAGAGGCCATTCACGGTTTCGCGGACTGCGGCGGGCGGCCCCGGTCCTTCGAGACGGGCATGTAGCACTTGCCCTGGTACTCGGCCTGGACGGCGGTGCAGGGAGGGCGCCGCTCAAGCGTCACCCAGCAGCCTCCGTTGATCTCAACCTCACCCAGATCAGGTCTACAGGGAGCTTTCGCCTGATTGCGGAAAGGCTCGTAGGGCAGGGGATAGGCGATGGACGTTGTTGATGGCTCACCTGTATTGGCCAGAATTGGCGCATTGAGCTGAGAGGGCCTCTTTCCTGCCTCGTCCCAAGAGGTGAGTTCCGATTGCATCGAAGCACCCACCTCTTGGATCCAGACACCCAGCGCGAGCACGGCGGCGCCCGCTGCGACGCACGCGGCCCACCGCCCCCAGGGACGCACGGCTCCCCGAGCAATGTGGGCCTGTACCTTGGGGTTGTCCTCCACACGCGTGAGGGCGGCGGTCATCTGCACGAAGACGTTCGTCAACTCCGACACCTGCGCCGAGTCGGGCGAACGCACCACCGTCAGTGACATGGAGGATGTGCCAGGCCGGCAATAGACCCGCAGCTCCCAGGCTCCCTCGGGTCGCCAGTCCACGCCCGCTCCCGGCAGCAGCGTCAGGGCCGCCCTGCCTGTCCATCCATGCCGCGCTTCGTAGAGGCGGCCCAGCTCCGGCCCCACCTCCTCGTAGCTCTTGCCGAGCAGGAACGGCCCCTCCCCGCTGTCCTTCCCGCGCTCTTCATCCGCCATGTGACGCCCCTTGCTGGACTGTGCCCACACGGCAGCGGATTTGACCGCTCAAGTCAAGTCAAGAGAGAGGTCTTGTTAGGTTCAATGAGCGATTCCGCGAGGAGAGCGAGAGCCCGGGTGCTGCGCTTTCCGCGGCTCACGGATGGCCGGAGCGGTGTGGGTCTTCCTTCGGGAGCGAGACGAGCGAGCCGACCGGGTAGTGGTCAGGACCGTGGTGGCCGGGACGCACGGACGTAGCCCGAGACTCGGGGATTGCTTGGCGTCAGATCGGAGGGAGTCGGGACGTCTGGCGGCGCGAATTCCTGACGAGGAGCAACACGATGGGATGGGCGACCGATGCGGTCAGCGCGTTGACGAGGGGAGAAGAGGTCACGGTCCGGCCGCGAGGCGGCTCGATGCGAGGACGGATCGAGGATGGGCAGCCGGTCACGTTGGGTCCCGTTGACCCGGCCGTGGTGGAGGCCGGAGACGTGGTGCTGGTTCGGTGGAGGGGGGGCTTCCTTCTGCATCTGTTGAAGCAGGCCACCGTGGACCGGCTGCTCATCGGCAACAACGTGGGCAAGGTGAACGGTTGGGCGAGTCGCCGCGCCGTCCTCGGGCGCGTGGTGCGGGTCCATCCTTTGGGAAGGTAATGCTCGGCAGCCCGCTGCCCGCTACGGACACTTTTCTTCCTTGGGACCCACGGGGTGGTCTCGCGTGTGAGGAACCTGGCAGACTGCGCGTCATGACGGAGCTGGCCGCATACCTGGAGCTGGGTGAGGGCGAGGCCCGCCGGCAGTGGCTCCAGGTTCGCGAGCGGATCGAGCGCAAGCGGCAGGAGCCCTTCCTGCCCATCGAGGTGCTGCTCTGCTACGCCCTGTTCTTCGTGCTCAATCCCCACTCCTTCGGAGGCTCGAACATCAACAGCCTTCCCGATGGGGTGAAGCTCCTGGCGCACACCCTGCGACGCACGCCGGGCTCCCTGACGAGCAAGATGCTGAACCTGGATGGCTCCCGGAAGAACAGCGCCCGGCTGGAGCCAGAACTCTTCTCCCGGTTGGCCCAGGAGCCGGATCGCTTCGCGGCGTTGTACCAGACCGTCCTGCGGGCGGCTCGGGACGTGGCGTTGGGGCCGGAGCGCGTCCCGGACGTGCTCGGAGTTTTGCAGGTCGGTGCCGTGGAACTCCTGGGTCAGGACGAGCTGGGTTCGGGTGAGATCGACCAGGTGCTTCACGAGCATCGTGGCGAGCTGGTGCAGCTCGAGCAGTCCTTTCATCTGGGCGAGTCGCGGACGACGCGCCTGGTGGAGCAGCGGGTCCGGCTTGGTCAGCATCGCTTCGCCACCCGCGTGCTGGAGAACTATGCGCACCGCTGCGGCTTCTGTGGCTTCGCGCCGAGCGGGCTTCGTGGTCATCGGCTGCTCGTGGCTTCTCACATCAAGCCGTGGGCCGTTTCGACCGACAAGGAGCGGATGGACGTCGCCAATGGCATCACGGCCTGCCCCACGCATGACGCGGCCTTCGACACGGGATTGCTCACCATCAACGGGGGGTTGCGCATCCACCGGGCGCAACCCCTGCGGGCGAGCATGGCCGCCGATGCGGGGACGGAGTGGTATTTCGGCGAGCGCATCCTGGGCTCCCAGCTCGTCAGGCTTGATCCAAAGTCCTGGGGGGAGGTTTTGAGGAGGGGTGGGAGGGAGACAAGCCGTATCAGGCAATGAGGTGGCGTTCTCCCAGACGGCCCTCGCGAGAGGCGCCCCCCGGGGAGGGATACTGGCTGAAGACGGACCCGCGAAGCCGAGGAGGTGGAAGCAGAGGAGACCGGAGCCAGGCGCTGGCGGGCGCTCAGGCAAGTGCGGCCAGAGTCTCCGGGAGCACCGCCAGGCCCAGCAAGCCTTGGTAGAGCACTTCCTGGGTGCGAGCATAGGACACGGGCCTGCCGTCTTTTGGGGGCAGGTGTGTGCGCACCAACGCCAACAGGTTGTAGGCCAGCAGCCGCAGCCAACTGAGCACCACGGGAGCCTGCCCCCGTAGGCTGGCCGAGGCCGTGTCTTCCTCCAGCACCACGTCCGCCGTCCAGTTCGGCCCGTTCTCTATTCCCCAATGCCCTCTCACTACTGTCAGCATCTGCTCCCCCGACAACTCCCCACTGGGAATGGAGGTGAGAAACAGTCGCGTCTCCACCTCGGGCAAACGCCCCTCGCGCTCCCGCGTGCTGCGCACCCATATCCATTGCCGGGCTTCGGGAAACTCTTCTGTCTCGGGTACGGGCGTGACTCTCAACTCCCTTTCCACCCACTCGCCCCGCGCCTTCTCTCTCACTCTCACCTGTACCGGGGCCGTTGCCAGCGCTATCCACGCCACGTCGTGCAACCGGCTGAAGTTCTCCTTGAGCGCGAACAGGTAATGTTTGCCCGCTTCCCTCACCGCCCTCGCGTTCGCCGCGCTCGTCAGCCCCGCGTCCCCTGTCACATACTTGAAGTGCTCGCCATACTTCTCCACGACTCGTCCGAGCAACTTCGCGAAGGCCGTCGCTTCTCCTTGCTTGCCTTCCAACATCATCTGGTCGAGCACCGGGCACGCCCTGCTGCTGGTGAGCGCCGCCCGGAGCGCGAAGGGGTACCAATACTCCTGCCCTTGCTCATCCCGGAGTGTGTGACAGGGCTCGCACGGCGCTTGTCCTCGCGTGCTCTCCCCCGCCTTGCCGTCAATCGACACCACTCCCGCCGCCAGCCTGTCTTGCCTCAGCACTCCCTGCTCGAGTGCTGTCCGCACCGACTGCTGCAACACCTTGTCCCATCCCTCGGGCCCAAGCTGACTGAGCAGTCTATCCAACGTCGTGTCCGACACCGCTCCGCTCAACCCCTTCGGCTCCGTCCCTTCACGCACCAGGTCCTCCCCCAATGCCTCTACCTGTCGCAGCACTCTTCTTCCCGTCGCCATCCCCACCACCAGCAGCGACAGGAGCGCCCCCAACCCGTGCCTCTTGCCGCGACTGGCCCGCGGGTCCACTATCTCCTTGAACGTCAGTCCCAATCGCGTCAGCATCTGCTGCACGGCCGAGGTGTTTGCTCCCTGCTGCTTCCTCGTCCCTGTTTGCTTCTCAGGGGGTGTGGAGGGCCCGCCAGCTCTCCCGCCCCGGTTTTTCTCCCCGTCCACGTCGACTCTCCAACGGCCTCATCTGGCCCGCGTCCTACCTGTGCCGGACTCGTGCCTCGCGATCAGCCCACCGCTGCCCGCGCCACCTCGTCCCATGGATGGGCACCTTACCTCGCCCGTAGGTCCAGGTGGGATAACTTCTCTCGTGGGACTTTGAATCAAGCCTGTCCCAGCTCGTTGTTCCTTCAGACGGTGTTCGCCCCAAGTCGGAGTACCTGCGCTTCCACCACGAGCATGTATTCCAGGGGCAGCTACGAAGTGCCTGACACCTTCGCTCGCCTTCGCTCGTGTCTGACACCTCGTGAGAGTCTTACGAATTGTCTGACACCTCGTGAGACACCGCGTGAGGCTAATATGGGCAGGTTTGCCCACACGTCGTTAGCCGACAACCCGCCTGCGCTGCCTGCCCCTGCGCATCATCATTGGCAAACCTACATGCCTTTGTGCAACCTCCAAGGAACTTTGTAGAGCCGAAACCAGTGAACGGCGCGCACGCCGCTCCAGTTGAGATGCTCACCGCGCTGCATTCGACTTTGCAGTTCCTGGCAAGAGCATGTACCTCCCCATCAGAGGACTCGCCGCTCTGAGAATCCTCATGGGTCCGTTCTTCGGTTGGGGGAGTCGGCTCTTCTGCCGCAGTACCGCACCCAAGGCCAAAGAAGCTCAAGAAGCCACAGCCGATCAACAGCAAGATTTGCCGCTTCATGGACACTCTCATTTATTGATTCGGGTTTAATTGAAATACCATGAAAAGCTAGCCTTTCATCGAGATGCGTGGAAGCGGCACCACGGGGGCGCGTGTCTGCGAAGTTTTTCACATGCTTGGTGCCCACCACGAGCGGAGCGAGGCACGGCTTCACCTGTAAGCAGCGCGGACTCGACTTTCCCCATTTGGGGCTGGTCAAGGTCCGCGGTTCATGCGGCCTTCGGCTGAGGCAGTGAAGCTGGTTTACGGGATGGACGGTCGGCAGTGCGGTTCCATGTGCATCCCCTGGGAAGGGGGTGCTCGGCGGCCGTTGGTGGGTTGTAGGTCCTGCCGGCTCTTCCCGAGAACAGGGCTCCCGGGAGAGCGTTGCACGTTGCCCCTCCGGGTGTACGTCTGTACAGTGGCCGGCCTCATGAAGCCAGAGAAGGAAGAAGGGGCTTTCACCGGGTCTCGGCGCAAGCCCTGGACGGGACCTCGCGGACTCGATGCCGTCCTCCAGGGGTGGCGCGAGAACAACCAGATCTGGCCCGACATCGTCCTGGACGAGGTGACCCCGGCCCGGCCCGGTGCCCATGCGCCCATCCCCGAGGGCGTGGCCCCCCAGGTGCGCGAGGCCCTGCGCCGCCGCGGCATCGAGCGGCTCTTCTCCCACCAGGCCGAGGCGTACGAGCTGGCCCACTTGGGCAAGAACCTCGTCATCGCCACGCCCACCGCCTCGGGCAAGAGCCTCTGCTACAACCTGCCCCTGCTGGACCGCTTCGCGCGCGAGCCCCAGGCCCGGGCCCTCTACCTCTTTCCCACCAAGGCGCTCTCGCGCGATCAGGAAGAGTCCCTGCGCGTCTTCATGCGCGAGGCGGGCCTGGAGCACGGCGCCATCACCTTCGACGGGGACACCCCGGCGGATGCCCGGCGCGCCGCCCGCGAGCGCAGCGGCGTGCTGCTCACCAACCCGGACATGCTGCACACCGGCATCCTCCCGCACCACGCGAGCTGGGCCCGCCTCTTCTCCAACCTGCGCTACGTCGTCATCGACGAGCTGCACACCTACCGGGGCGTGTTCGGCTCGCACCTGGCCAACGTGCTGCGCCGCCTGCAACGCGTGGCGGCCTTCCATGGCTCCTCGCCCACCTTCATCCTGGCCTCGGCCACCATCGGCAACCCCAAGGCCCACGCCGAGCGGATGCTGGGCCGCGAGGTGGCGCTCATCTCCGAGAGCGGCGCCCCCGCCGGCGAGCGCCGCGTCATGGTCTACAACCCCCCCGTGGTCAACGCCGAGCTGGGCATCCGCGCCAGCTACCTCAAGAGCGCCGTGCGCCTCACCGCGGACCTCGTGCGCGCCGAGGTGTCCACGCTCCTCTTCGCCCAGTCGCGCAACTCCGTGGAGGTGATGCTCAAGTACCTGCGCGACAAGTTCGTGGCCGAGAAGATGGACCCGAACCTCATCCAGGGCTACCGCGGCGGCTACCTGCCCGGCACGCGCCGCGCCACCGAGGCCGCCCTGCGCGCCGGCGAGGTGCGCTGCGTGGTGGCCACCAACGCGCTGGAGCTCGGCATCGACATCGGCTCGCTGGACGCCGTGGTGTGCGCGGGCTACCCGGGCTCGGTGGCCGCGCTCATGCAGCGCTTCGGCCGCGCCGGCCGCCGGGGCGCGGGCAGCCTCGCGCTCCTGGTCACCTCCAGCGCTCCGTTGGACCAGTACCTCGCCTCGGATCCCCGCTTCCTCACGGGCGCCCCGGTGGAGCACGCGCGCATCGATCCGGACAACGTGGAGATCCTCGTGCAGCACCTCAAGTGCGCCGCCTTCGAGCTGCCCTTCGCCGAGGGCGACACCTTCGGGGACGTGCCGGCCGAGTCCGTCACCGACGCGCTCGGCTACCTGTCCCAGCACGAGGTGGTGCACCCCTCGCCCGGCCCCGAGGGCCGCAAGATGTTCCACTGGTCCTCGGACGCGTACCCGGCCAACCACGTGTCGCTGCGCAGCGTGGGCTGGGACAACGTGGTCATCATCGAGCTGGGCACGGATCGCACGCTCGCGGAGATGGACTTCCGCTCGGCGCACACCATGTTGCACGAGCAGGCCATCTACCAGCACGAGGCCGAGCAGTATCAGGTCGAGCGCTTCGACTACGACAACCACAAGGCCTACGTGCGCAAGGTGGCGCCCGACTACTTCACCGACGCGATGACGTACGTGCGCGTCAACGTCATCCAGGAGGACCAGGGCTCCCCCATGGGGCCCACGCTCCAGGCGGGCATGGGCGAGGTGAGCGTCATCGAGAAGGTGGTGGGCTACAAGAAGATCAAGTTCCACACCCACGAGAACGTGGGCTACGGCGAGGTGGCCCTGCCGGAGATGCAGATGCACACCACTTCGCTCTGGCTCACCGTGCCCGAGACGGTGGTGCGCTCGTTCGGCGCGCCGCGCCCCGCCGTCATCGACGCGCTCCGGGGCATCGCCACCGCGCTGCGCACCGTGGCGTGCGTGGGGCTGATGATCGACCCGAGGGACCTGGGCAAGACGCTCGGGAGCAAGGACGACGCGGACGGGCCGCCGCGCAAGGACGGCGGCGTGGGCTTCGATCCGACCATCTTCCTCTACGACAACATCCCCGGCGGCGTGGGCCTGGCGGCGCGGTTGTTCGATCAGCGCGAGGAGCTGTTGCGGCGCGCGCGCCGGCTCCTGGAGGGGTGCTCGTGCGAGGAGGGCTGCCCCGCCTGTATCGGCCCGGCGGCGGGCTCCTTCCCGGGCAGTGCTCCGGTGGAGGAGCATCCGCGCAAGCGGCTCTCGCTGGAGATCCTCTCGGCGCTCGGGGTCGTGGCCCTGCAATAGGCGAGGTGCACCGTGGACTTGAAGCGCAAGCTGGCGCGGCTTGGCGGCGTGGGTCCCGGGGGCAAGCCGGGCGCGTCCGCGACTCCGGCTCCGGCCACTCCCGTGGTTCCCGCTCCCGCTCCCGCCGTGGAGCCCGAGGCGCCCTCGGCGGAGCAGGCCGCGCGCGTGGCCATGTTGCGCCGGATGCTCGGAGAGCTGACCGAACGTCACGGGACGGCGCTCCGCCGGGGTCCTCCGCAGCCTCCTCCGGGTCCTCTCCCCGCCGAGCCCCGGACGACGCCGCATGGGGTCATCCACGTCGCCGAGCGCCTGCTGTCTCCGGAGCACCACCACGGAAGCGCGCCGCTCGCGGAGGCGCTGGACGCGGAAGCCTCGCTCGTGGCGAGCCTCGCGTTGCAGCCGGGCCTCGCGGGCGTGGACTTCCAGCGGATGCTCTTCCTGGACACGGAGACGACGGGGCTCGCGGGCGGTACGGGCACGGTGCCCTTCCTCGTGGGCCTCGCCTGGTTCGAGGGCCGCTCGTTGCGCGTGCACCAGCTCTTCCTGCGCCGGCTGGGCGAGGAGGCTCCGCTCCTGCGGGAGCTGGCCGCGCGCATGGCCCAGGCCTCGTGCCTCGTGACGTTCAACGGCAAGAGCTTCGACTGGCCGCTCTTGCGCACCCGCTTCGTGCTCAACCGCGTGCCCGTCCCCGCCGAGCTGCCGCACCTGGACCTGCTGCACTGCGCTCGCCGCGTCTTCAAGCACCGGGGCAGCGGGACGCGGCTGGTGCACCTGGAGGAGCAGGTGCTCGGCTTCCACCGCGTGGGCGACGTGGACGGGGCGCTCATCCCGGAGCTGTACTTCCGCTTCCTGCGCGGCGCCGAGGGCTCGGCCCTGACGCCCGTGCTGGAGCACAACGTGAATGATCTCCTCTTGCTGGCGGCCCTGCTGGGCCTGCTGGCGCGGCGCTTCCGCGCGAGCGGCGCGGAAGGGGAGGACCCGAGGGACATGCTGGGCTTCGCGGGCGTGGCGCTCCGGGCGAGAGACCCCGAGCGGGCCCTGGCCTTCGCCCAGGCCGCGGCGGCGGGAGACTCGGGCGCGGTGCGGGCCGAGGCGCTCGCGCTCGCCTCGCGGTTGTCGCGCCGGGGCGGGGATGTCCGCACGGCGGTGGCCAACCTGCAGCGGGCGCTCGCGTCGGCCCGGAAGGACCAGACGGCGCCGCTCCACCTGTCCTTGACCAAGCTGTACGAGCACGGGCTCAAGGATCTGCCGCGCGCGCTCCACCACGCCCGGCTCTGTCCGCCCGCCGAGAGCGGCGAGGCCCTGCGCCGCCGCGTCGAGCGCTTGGAGCGCAAGCTGTCCAAGGCGACGCGCGCCTCCACCCTGGATTTGGGCGAGCCGCTCTGAGCTAGGCCCGCCAGGGCACGAGCACCCGGGGCGGTTGCCGCTCCGTGCTGGCCAGTTGCGTGAGCATGTCATCCACGCGCGTGAGCCAGTGCAGGAGGCGGAAGGGGCTGGCGGTGCCCCGGCGGGCGGCCTCCTCGGGCGCGAGGCGGTGCCGGGCCTCCTGGATGAGCGTGGACGCGGGCTCGACGTGGGGAGTCGCCTCCTGGCCCAGCGCGCTCGCCATCACCCGGGCGTTGTTCGCGAGCCGCTCCGCCGCCTCGCGCAACAGCTCCCGCGACGCGTCGTTCATCTCCATCAGCCCGCGCCCCATCTCCAGGTGCCGCACGGACAGGACGAGCTCGGACACGGTCCGCAGGGTGTGCGTCGCGCGCGGGGTGAAGTGCCGGAGCCCTCCGGTGAGCGGTTGCGCCGCGGCGCGCAGGTCGCGCAGGCGCGCGTCCAGCACCCGCGCGGAGTCGAGCAGCCGGGCCGGCTCCGTCTCCGGGGTGCGCTTCACCACGGCCTCCTCGAGGTACTCGCACACCGCGTCCAGTACCTGCCGGGCGGAGGTCTGGATCTGCGCCGTGGTGCGCTCGGGGAAGAGGATGAGGGCGATGATGGCACCGGCGGCCGCGCCAATCATCGTCTCCTCGATGCGCAGCCAGAGCAGCTCCGGGGTGAAGCGGCCGAGCAAGCCATAGAGCACGGACAAGAGCGTGGTGAACCAGAACACCATCCACGCGTAGGAGATTTGAATCAGATAGAAGCCGAAGAAGACGCACACGAAGATGCTCACCAGCTCGATGCCGGCATGGCCACTGACGGCCCCGGCGAGTAACAGTCCGGCCAGCACGCCGAGCACCGTTCCCAGCACCCGCGCCCAGGCGCGCTGCAGCGTGTCCCCCCGCGAGCGCGTGCGCGTGAAGATGACGAAGGCGGTGATGACGGCCCAGTACCAGCGCTCGGCGGACACCGCGTAGCCCACCGCCATCGCGATGACGCTCGCCACGGTGACTTGAATCGCCTGGCGCGTGGAGGGATGGAGGCCCGTGCGCGCGAGCGGGCCCGGCGCGGCCTTGTCCGTGGGCGCGGCGGCCTGCTCCGGGGCGAGCGGTGCATGTTCGCGGGGAAGCCGCTCGGCGGCCTCGAGCAGATCCGTCAGGGCACGGTGGATGCGCTGGGCGTCCACCCGGCCCCGCTCGTCTCCGGGCGCTTCCAGCACCCGGTCGAGGTACGCCCTCATCGCCTGGGCCGCCGCCGGGTCCCGGTCGCGGATGGCGACCCGCGCCGACACCAGGGCCTGGCGGAGGTCCGCTCGCGCCCCCGGTGACAACGCGCCCGAGTCGACCACCTGTTGCACGGAGCGGAGCACGCGGTTGGCGGCGAGCTCCAGCTCGAAGAGCCGCTGTCTCAGGTCGGAGTGGCCGCGGGAGACCAGGTCCTCCACCGCGAGCGCCGCGTCACTCAGGCGATCCGCCTGCCGGAGCAGCCGGCGCAACAGGGCACAGGTCATCCGGGGCTGCTCGGGGATGTCCGCGAGCTCCCACAGCACGACATCGATCGTCTTGCGAAAGGCCCGCACGGTGCGCCGCAGGACATGGTCGGGGCGGTCCGGGACGAGCACGAAGCGCACCGTGTACGCGATGCCGACGGCTATCACCATGGCCCCCGCGAGCGCGGGCACCTGCGAGAGCTGGGCGTGGAAGAAGAGGGCGTTGAAGAAGGAGAAGAAGCCAATCATCCCGAGCGCCAGTCCCCGGGGGCCGAACCTGCGCACGAAGGTGGAGACGAAGATGGTGACCGCGAAGGCCGCGGCGCCGAGCAGGGGAATCTGGGCGGCGAGCGTGCCCAGGACGGCCGAGGTCAGCGCGGGCACGACGAGGAGCGCGGTGGTGAGGCGCTGCTCGCGGGGTTCCGGGTCCGTGGCGAGCTGCGAGCCCATCATCGCCACCATGGTGCCCACCATGGTGACGGTGGGTGGCTCGCCGAGCAGGCGCGCGAGCCGGGAGAGGATGAGGGCGGCGAGGCCCGCGCTCAGGGCGGCGCGCAGGCCCTTGCGCAGCCGTCCCAGGTCGGGGTCGGAAATCACGAACAGGTCCCACAGGTGCGTGGGATTCAGGCGGTGCTGGAGATGTCGCAAGCCGTTCCTCCGCCGCAAGGGTGCGGATGGAAGGCCGGCTCGTGCATGCCCGTTCCCCTGGCCGCTGGGGCTCCGGGGCGGCGTGAGTCGCTCGAGAGCGCCCGTACCGGGAGGCCTCGCGTGGGGCCGGGTGTGACGCACCTCACTCGCTGGCTGTGGACGCCGTCACATCGGGTGCCCCCCTTCTTCGTGCACTGTCTCTTCATGAACGGGGGCCGCCGCTGAGGCGGCCCGGCATCGCACGGAGGCACGCCATGGTCGAGACACTTCGCGAGCACAAGGACAACGCCGCTCAACTCTTCGCCAGTGGGCAGTGGGAGGCGGCGCTCGTCGAGTACCGGCACATCACCCGGGCCGCGCCGGAGGACCTGGCCAGCCGCCAGAAGGTGGCCGAGCTGCTCCAGCGGCTGGGTCGCAAGCAGGAGGCCATCGAGACGTACACGGACGTGGCCAAGGCCTGGGCCCGTCAGGGGTGGCTGCTGCGCGCCATCGCCTTGTGCAAGCTCATCCTCCATCTCGAGCCGGGTCATGGCCCCACCCAGCGGTTGCTGGCGGACTTCCACGCGGGCCACGCGCGCCCCCAGCCCCGGCTGACGCCCGCGCCCGTGGTGTCCGCCACCTTCCAGGAGTCGCACGAGGAGGGCGAAGAGGTGCTCCCGCGCATCCCGCTCTTCTCGAAGCTGAGCCCGGAGGCGTTCCTGGCGGTGGTGGAGGAGTTGAAGCTCAAGCCCTTCGAGCCAGGGGCCACCCTCATCACGGAAGGCGAGGCGGGCCAGTCCCTGTTCGCCATCGTGGAAGGGCGCGTGGACGTGGTGCGGCAGGGGGATGGCGGGCAGAACCGCAAGGTGGCCTGCCTGGGCGAGGGCGACTTCTTCGGGGAGATGGCCTTGCTGTCGGACGCTCCGCGGCTGGCGAGCGTGGTGGCCGCCACGCGCACCGTGGTGTTCGAGCTGACGCGGGAGCAGGTGGAGCGGCTCGCCGAGCTGCACCCCTCGGTGGCGCACATGCTGCGGTCCTTCTACCAGGTGCGGCTGCTGGCCAACATCCTGCGGGGCAACCCGCTGCTGTTCTCCCTCACGCCCCTGCAGCGCGAGGCCATGACGAAGGCCGTCCAGTTCCACGCGGTGTCGGCCGGCCAGAGCCTGCTCGTCCAGGGACAGCCCGGTGACGCCCTCTACCTGCTGCTCCGGGGCCAGTGCCGCGTGGTGCACCGCCTCCCGGATGGTCACGAGAACGAGCATCCGTCGCTGCACGAGGGGGACATGTTCGGCGAGCTCTCCGTGCTGCTCGGCCTGCCCGCCACCGCCTCGGTGATCGCCGACACCCCCTGCACGCTGTTGCGGCTGGCGCGCGCGGACGTGGAGCGGCTCATCGTGATGAACACCGGGCTGCGCGAGGCGCTCTTCCGTCTGAGCTCCGAGCGCCTCCAGCGCACCGCCCAGCTCGTGTCCAGCTACGAGCTGGACGGGGCCTAGCCTCGGGTCCGAGTCCCCTGCTCAGGGCTCGAAGCGCATGACGTCGCGCACCTGCCGGAGCGCGGCCCCCGCGGGGACGAGGCGCATGAGGGTGTCGCGCAGGAAGCGGACCGCGGTGTTCTCGAGCTGGGCGAGGCGTCCGAGCTGGAAGGAGCGGGACACGAACTGGTTGGCGCGCGGGAGCCGGCGGCGCTCGTACCCGGCGAGCGCGAGGGAGGGCTCGGGCTCCCGGGCCAGGCAGCGGGCGAGCACCACGGCGTCCTCGATGGCCTGACAGCCGCCCTGTCCCATGTTGGGTGTCATGGGGTGGGCGGCGTCTCCGAGCAGGGTCACCCGGCCCTGGCTCCAGCGCGCGAGCGGCACCCGGTCATGGATGTCGGTGCGGAAGATGTTCTCCTCGGACGTGGCGTCGAGGATGGCGGCGATGGGCGCGTGCCAGCCGCCGAAGTACTGGAGCAGGGCCTCGCGGGCGCGGCCGGGTTCATCCCGGACTCCCGCGGGGGCGTTCCGGGTGGCGTACCAGTACACCTCGCCGTGCCCCACGGGGACGATGCCGAAGCGGGCGCCGGGCCCCCAGCTCTCGCTGGCGCTGGTGGGGTGGGCCTGGGGCGGCAGTGTCGTCATACCCCGCCAGCTCGTGTAGCCCGAGTAGCGCGGAGCATCGCCCCACAGCGTCTGGCGCACCACGGAGTGGAGCCCGTCCGCGCCCACCAGCAGGTCTCCCGTGGCGGTGGTGCCATCCGACAGGCGCACCGTCACGCGCTCGCCATCGTCGTGGAAGCCCGTCACCGCGCGTCCCGTGCGCACCTGGCCCTCCTCGAGCCCGGAGAGCAGGACCGCCTGCAGGCGGGAGCGGCGGATGGCGATGGCCGACTCTCCCAGCTCCCGTGAGAGCTGCTCGAGGTCGACGCGGGTGAGCACCCCGCCGGAGCCGGTGAGTGTGGCCAGGGAGGTGAGGGGCTGCCCCTCCTGGCTCACCGCCTCCGCCAGGCCGATGGAGCGCAGCGCCTTCATGGCGTTCATCTGCACGGTGATGCCCGCGCCCACCGGGCGCAGGACCTCGGCGCGCTCGAACACGGTGGAGGTGATGCCCGCCTGGCGCAGGGCGCGGGCCAGGGTGAGCCCCCCAATGCCGCCTCCCGCGATGAGCACGTGGCGGGTGGAGGAGCTCGTCGGGGTGGGAGAGGCGGACATGGGGCGACTCCGGGTGGGGGGCTCTCAGCCCGTGGTGCGCGGGAGGATCAGGGCTTCCAGCCGATCCACGGCCTTCTCCAGCACGTCCTGGGAGGGGCCGAAGGACAGGCGCACGTAGTTGCGGAAGCGCGAGGGGCGGGCGCGGCGCTTGCCGGGGTTCACGTCGAAGAACTCCCCCGGCACGGCGATGATCTTCTGCTCCAGCGCGGCGCGGAAGAAGCCCATGCCGTCATTGAGGGGCGCGGGCAGGCCGGACACGTTGCCCCAGATGTAGAAGGTGCCATCGGGCGGGCGATCCGTGCGGATGCCCAGGCGCTCCAGGCGCGAGTGGAAGCGGTCGCGCTTGTCGCGGAAGTGGCGGTGGATGGCGAGCGTCTCCTTCACCACGAGCTCCTCCTCGAGCAGGGGGATGGCGGCGCGCTGCAGGGGCCGGCTGCCGCCGCCGTCGAGGAAACTGCCCGCGCTGGACACCGCCTCGATGACCTGGCGGGGCCCCACGGTCCACGTCATGCGCCAGCCCGGGTAGCGCCAGTTCTTGGTGAGGCCGTCGAAGAGCACGACGGGGTCGCGGTTCACGTCCTCCACGTAGCGCGCGGCGCTCTCGATGGGGAGCTGACCCGGGCGGCCCGTCCAGATGTAGTGCGAGTAGAACTCGTCGATGAGCAGGGTGCACTCCAGCTCCCGGGCGACGCCCACCCAGCGCGCCAGCTCCTCGCCCTGCACGAGCTTGCCCGTGGGGTTGCAGGGGTTGGAGAAGAGCAGGGCGGACAGGCCCCGGCCCTGCACCTCGCGGCGCAAGTCCTCGTGGGTGAAGGCATAGCCGCGCTCGCCCTCCAGGAGGATGGGGATGGAGGTGAAGGCCTTGAAGACGTCCAGCAGCTCCTCGTAGGCGGTGTAGTCGGGCAGGAAGTGGCCGAGGTTGACGGAGCCGAGGCTCGCGGCGGCGCGGGTGAGCGCGGTGCGTCCTCCGCCGGAGAGCGCGACGTTCTCCGCGCTGTACTGGCTCGGCAGGCCGCGCCGGTAGAGGCGGTTGTAGAGCGAGGCGATCGTCTCGCGCACCTCCCAGAGTCCGGCCACCGGGGCGTACTCCAGGTCGTTCATGTCCACCGTGACCTGGCCCACGCGCGGCGGGGCTCCGGGCAGCTCATCCGTTTCGGGCTGGCCCTGGCCAAGGTTGCACCAGTCGGGGTCCCCCCCCTTGTAGCCCCGGCGCATGGCCTCGGTGGTGACGTAGATGACGCCCGTGCGCGGCACGGTGCGGAACGCGGGAAAGGAGTCTTCGCTCACCCGCCGCACGCTAGCGGAGGAGGGCACGCGCTTTCATCTGAATGATTCACGGCGCGAAGAGCCGCAGCAGGGTGTTCGTCTTGGGGTACGGCACGTGATTCATGTGGGGGAGGATGCGCATCAGCGCGAGCCCCTGGATGGTGGCCAACCACATCCACGCGAGCTCGGCCGCGGGCGTGCGCACCACCCGGCCCTCTTCCTGGCCCGCCTCGATGAGCGTCACGAGTTGTTGGAAGAACTGCGAGCTGTAGCGCTCCAGCGCCTGTCCGACGGGACCGGGGACGCTCTCGCTCGCGTGGGCCTGCACGAGGATGAGCGGGAAGGACGGCTCGCGCTGGACGCCGTCCAACACCCGGGTGCACAGCCACTGCAACTGCTCCCACGGGGAGCCGGAGTGCTGGCGAGCCTCGGCGACGAGCTGGATGCCCTGTTGTACGGACTCCTCGACGAGCGCGGCGAACACGGACTCCTTGTCCGGGAAGTAGTGGTAGACGAGCCCGTAGCTGATGCCCGCCGCGGCGGCCAGGTCCGTCATCTTGCTCGCCGCGAGTCCCTTGCGCGCGAAGACCCGCCGGGCCGCCTCCAGCAGGGCACGCCGTCGCTCCGCCTTCAACCGCTGGTTCTGTGCTTCCGTGCGAGGCATGGGGGCCCGGGCAACCTATCATGGCTGTACCCGGAGGTGCCGGAACGGCATGCTCCCGCGCCATGCCTCACCCCGACCGCACCCTCTATCAATTCCCCATCTCCCACTTCTGCGAGAAGACCCGCTGGAATCTCGACGCCAAGGCCATCCCCTATGGCGTCCGCAACCTGCTGCCCGGTGTGCACGTTCGGGTGACGAAGCGCCTGACGGGGGGGCGCGGCCACTCCGTTCCCGTCCTGGTGGACCGGGGCACGCCCCTGGGCGACTCCACCGACATCGCCTTGCACCTGGAGCGCGCCTATCCGTCCGCGCCCCGGCTGATCCCCGCCGGGGGCCCCGAGCGCGAGCGCGTCCTGGAGCTGGAGGCCTACTACGACGAGACGGCCGGCGTGCACGTGCGGCGCTGGGCATACGCGAAGCTCATCGAGGAGGAGTCGGAGGTGAAGTCCTTGATCTTCAGGGCCTTTCCGCTTCCGGTGCGGCTGATCGGACGCGCGATGTTTCCCCTCGTGAAGAAGAACATCCAGCGCCACTACGTCCAGTCGCCCGAGAAGGTGGAGGCGTCGCGGGTGAAGCTGCTGGAGGGGCTCGAGCGGCTGGAGCGGGAGATTCAAGGGGACCCCGCGCGCTACCTGGTGGGGGATCGCCTGTCGATCGCGGACATCACCGCGGCGGCGCTCTATTCCCCGTTGATGCGCCCCGAGGGCTCTCCGTATGCGCCCCAGCGCGGAGAGCGCGCATCGCGTCAACTCGAGCGGATGCGTGAGGAACTCCTGGCGCGTCCCGCGGGCCAGTGGTTCGTGCGGCGCTACCGGGAGGATCGCCAGCGCCTGGCCCGGGGTTTTCCCCCGGGCGCGGACACTCCCCGGACGTGAAGGTCCCTCGGGGCGGATGGGAATTTCCCGCCGCCTTTGGAGTTGGCGGCCCGGGTTTTTTCATCAACCCCAACCCCACGAGATTCCATGAACCGCATGAAGTTCCTCCGTCACGCCTGGGCCCCGGGTACGCTCGGTGCCTGCCTCCTGCTGGGATGCGCGGCGAGCACCCGCTCCACCGCCCTGGCGGAGTCTTCCTCCGCCGCCCAGGCGGAGGCCAAGAGCCCGGCCCTGTCGCTCGGCGTCGAGACGAAGCACTTCGACACCAGCGTGCGTCCCCAGGATGACTTCTTCCGCTACGTCAACGGCACGTGGCTGAAGACGGCCAAGATTCCGGCGGACAAGGGTCGCTACGGCTCGTTCATCGAGCTGCGCGACAAGAGCGAGGAGGCGCTGCGCACCCTCATCGAGGAGTCCTCCGCCGTGCAGTCTCCGGCGTCCGGCTCCGACACCCAGAAGGTGGCGGACTTCTACAAGAGCTTCATGGACACCGAGCGCATCCAGTCGCTCGGCATCGAGCCGCTGCGGGCGGACCTGCAGCGCATCGCCGCGCTCAAGGACAAGAAGGAGCTGCCGGAGCTGTTCGCCGTGCTCGGGCGCATGGGCGTGCAGACGCCGTTTGGCGGCTTCGTGGGCCAGGACGCCAAGAACGCCGAGCGCTACATCCTCTATGTCAACCAGAGCGGGCTGGGCCTGCCGGATCGCGACTACTACAGCAAGCCCGAGCCGCGCTTCGTCGAGACGCGCGCCGCGTACCTCACCTACATCGAGACGATGATGCGTCTGGCGGGAGAGAAGGATCCCGCGGGCGCGGCGAAGACGATCCTCGCGCTGGAGACCGCGCTGGCGGAGAAGCACTGGGATCGCGTGCGCAACCGCGACCGCGAGGCCACGTACAACCTCAAGAGCGTGGCGGAGCTGGACGCGCTCACGCCGGGCTTCGCGTGGACGAGCTACCTCAAGGCCGCGGGGACCGAGAAGTCGCCCGCCGTCATCGTGCGCCAGCCGGACTACTTCCAGGCCCTGGCGAAGATGATCCAGGGCACGCCCCTGCCCACGCTCAAGCAGTACCTCACCTTCAAGCTGGTGAGCGGGTACGCGCCCCTGCTCAGCACGCCCTTCGAGCAGGCCCACTTCGCCTTCTACGGCAAGACGCTCCAGGGCCTGGAGGAGGACCGGCCCCGCTGGAAGCGCGGAGTGGAGTCCGTGGACCGCGCGCTGGGTGAGGTGCTCGGCCGGATCTATGTGGAGCGCTACTTCACGCCCGAGAGCAAGGCGCGCATGCAGAAGCTGGTGGACAACCTGCGCGTCTCCTTCAAGCAGGGCATCGACCAGCTCGACTGGATGAGCCCGGAGACCAAGGCCCAGGCCCAGCAGAAGCTGGCGAAGTTCAACGTGAAGATCGGCTACCCGGAGAAGTGGCGGGACTACTCCGCGCTCACCGTGCGCGCGGACGATCTGGTGGGCAACGTGAAGCGCTCGAGCGAGGTCGAGTACAACCGCAACGTGGAGAAGCTCGGCAAGCCCATTGATCGGTTGGAGTGGGGCATGACGCCGCAGACGGTGAATGCCTACTACAACTCCTCGATGAACGAGATCGTCTTCCCGGCGGCCATCCTCCAGCCTCCGTTCTTCGATCCCCAGGCGGATGACGCCACCAACTACGGCGCCATCGGCGGCGTCATCGGGCACGAGATCAGCCACGGCTTCGATGATCAGGGCAGCCGCTCCGACGGCGACGGCAACCTGCGCGACTGGTGGACGGCGGAGGACAAGGCCGCCTTCCAGCAGCGCACCGGCCAGCTCTCCGACCAGTACTCCAGCTTCAGCCCCCTCCAGGGGATGAACGTCAATGGCAAGCTCACCCTGGGTGAGAACATCGGCGACCTGAGTGGACTGACCGTGGCCTACAAGGCCTACAAGCTGTCCCTCGGCGGCAAGGAGGCTCCGGTGATCGAGGGCTTCACTGGCGACCAGCGCTTCTTCCTCGGCTGGGCCCAGGTGTGGCGCACGGCCAACCGCGAGGACGCGCTGCGTCAGCAGCTCCTCACGGATCCGCACTCGCCGGGCGAGTACCGGGTCAATGGCGTGGTGCGCAACATGCCCGAGTTCTACTCCGCCTTCGGCGTGAAGGAGGGCGATGGCGCCTTCCTGCCGGCCGACAAGCGCGTGAAGATCTGGTGATTCGCGCCTGAAAGGGCGCGGGCCCGGGAGCGTCGGAAATACGCTCCCGGGCTGATAGGTTCGCGCGCCATGCGAACCCCTCTTGTTTCCGCCGTCGCGTGTGCCTTCTGGCTCACGCACTGCAGTCATGCTCCGGAGCCGCGGGAGGCGTCCGCCCCCAGCGCTCCGGCTCCCTCCGCCGTCACGCCCGTCAGCGCGCCCAAGGGCCTGAGCTATCCGGCCGCGCGCAAGGACGACGTGGTCGACGACTACCACGGCACGAAGGTGGCGGACCCCTACCGCTGGCTGGAGAACCCGGACTCGCCCGAGTCCCGTCAGTGGATCGAAGCGGAGAACCAGCTCACCTTCGGCTACCTGGAGAAGATTCCCCTGCGCGCGCGGCTCAAGCAGCGCATGACGGAGCTGTGGGACTACGAGCGCTTCTCCGTCCCCTGGAAGCAGGGCAGCCGCTACTTCTTCTTCCGCAACGACGGTCTGCAGAGCCAGTCCGTGCTCTACACGGCGGACTCGCTCTCGGCCGAGCCCCGGGTGCTGTTGGATCCCAACACGCTGTCCGCGGATGGCACGGTGGCGCTCGCGGGGCAGGACATCACCGAGGACGGCCACCTGCTGGCCTATGGCGTGGCCACCGCCGGCAGCGATTGGAAGGAGTTGCGCGTGCGCGACGTGCGCACGGGCAAGGATCTGCCGGACATCATCCAGTGGGTGAAGTTCTCGGACGCCTCGTGGACCCGGGACGGCAAGGGCTTCTTCTACAGCCGCTATGACGAGCCCAAGACGAGCGAGGCGCTCAGTGGCGCCAACTACTACCAGAAGCTCTTCTTCCACCAGCTCGGCACGCCGCAGAGCCAGGACACGCTCGTCTACGAGCGCAAGGATCAGAAGGAGTGGGGCTTTGGGGGCCACGTCACCGACGACGGGCGCTACCTGCTCATCAACATCTCGCGGGGCACCGAGCAGAAGAACCTGGTGTTCTACAAGGACCTGAAGGATCCCAAGGCCAAGGTCGTCGAGCTGCTGCGCGACTGGGACGCGAAATACGAATACATCGCCAACGACGGCACGCTGTTCTGGTTCAAGACGGATCTGGACGCGCCCCGCGGCCGCGTGGTCGCCATCGACCTGCGCAAGCCGGAGCGCAAGGAGTGGAAGGAGATCATCCCCCAGGGCGAGGAGACGATCGCCTCGGTGGACATGGTCAACGAGCTCTTCCTGCTCAACGTGATGAAGGACGCGCACTCGGTGGTGCGGCGGGTGTCGCGTGACGGCAAGCCCCAGGGCGAGCTCGCGCTGCCGGGTCTGGGCAGCGTGTCGGGCCTCAACGGCAAGCGTCAGGACACGGAGACCTTCTACTCGTACTCCAGCTACACCTCGCCGCCCACCGTGTACCGCTACGACGTGAAGTCGGGCCAGAGCACGGTGTTCAAGGCGCCCCAGGTGAAGTTCGATCCGTCGCAATACGAGACGGAGCAGGTCTTCTTCCAGAGCAAGGACGGCACCCGCGTGCCCATCTTCCTCAGCCACAAGAAGGGGCTGAAGTGGGATGGGACCACGCCCACGCTGCTGTATGGCTATGGCGGCTTCAACGTCCCCCTGACGCCGGGCTTCAGCGTGGCCAACCTGGTGTGGATGGAGCAGGGGGGCCTCTACGCCGTGGTCAACCTGCGCGGCGGCGGCGAGTACGGCCGGGAGTGGCACGAGGCCGGCACGAAGCTGCGCAAGCAGAACGTCTTCGACGACTTCATCGGCGCGGCCGAGTACCTCATCGCCCAGAAGTACACCTCCACGTCCCGGCTGGCGATCACCGGCCGCTCCAACGGCGGACTGCTCATTGGCGCGGCGGTGACGCAGCGGCCGGACCTCTTCGGCGTGGCGCTGCCCGGCGTGGGCGTGCTCGACATGCTGCGCTTCCACAAGTTCACCATCGGCTGGGCGTGGACGAGCGACTACGGCTCCGCGGAGAACCCGGAGGAGTTCAAGGCGCTCCACGCCTACTCGCCGCTGCACCAGGTGAAGCCCGGCACGCGCTACCCCGCCATGCTCGTGCACACCGCGGACCATGACGACCGCGTGGTACCCGGCCACAGCTTCAAGTTCACGGCGGCCGCCCAGGCGGCGCAGGCCGGTGAGGCCCCGGTGCTCATCCGCATCGAGACCAAGGCGGGCCACGGCGCGGGCAAGCCCACGGGGAAGATCATCGAGGAGTACAGCGACCTCTGGGCCTTCACGTTGGACCAGATGGGCGTGGGCCGCACCCAGTCCGTCGCGGGCACGCAGTCGCCCTGACGCCGGGGAGGTGAGGGGGCGGGCAGGTGGGTGCATTCCCCCGTGCCCGCTTCCCTGTTGCCTCGCTCATGGGGACGTCCACCTTTCGGGCAGATGACTCGAACCAGGAGAGTTCCCATGAAGAAATTCGTTCTGGCCACCGCCACCTGTGCCCTCACCTTGTGGGGGTGCGCCAACTCCTCGAAGGCCCGCTCCGAGGAGCCCGAGGCGTCGATGCAGGAACTGACGGACGAGAAGAGCCGGGCGCAGAAGGACCGCATGGGCGCGCCCACCGTCTATGAAGGCGAAGCCACGGGCGGCGCGGGCAATGCGGTGCGCAACGGGGACGGGGAGCTCTGGGCACCCGAGGTGGCTCCCGGCAACACCGTCGTGCGCACGCCCTCGGACACCCAGCAGAGCATCGAGCGGCAGACCCAGGGCGCGCAGCCGTCGGACAATGGCTCGTCCGAGGTCATCGACGAGGGTCCGAGCGAGGATGTCCCGAAGCAGTAGCGGTGAGCCGCGCGAAGGGTCCTCCCGCGGAGGAGGACCCCCGCGGGGTCGTGAGGGATGACTTCAGCTCTCGAGCGAGGCGCGCAGGAACCACGCGTGCTTCTCGAACTCGGTGATGATGCCGGTGAACAGGTCCACGGTGTCCGTGTCCTGGTGCTGCTCGGCCGCCTTGCGGCTGTCGCGCAAGCCGACGAGGTAGCCTTCGATGCGCTCGGCCAGGAGCTTCACGTGCTCCAGGTCCTTCGTCGTCTCCTGCGGGTAGTCCGCCAGCCGGCTCGTCTTGGCCACGTAGCGGCTGGTGCCGTAGGCCTTGCCGCCCAGCGTCACGGCGCGCTCGGCCACCGAGTCGTTGTGGTTGGCCAGGCTCACCGCGAACGTCTCGAAGAGCGGATGGAGCGCCGCGAACTGCGGGCCCTTGATGTTCCAGTGCGCGACCTTGATCTGGCTGTGCAGATCCAGACCGTCGGCCAGACGCGCGTTGAGCTGCTCGACGAGGGCGGCACGGGACTGCTCGGGAAGGGGGCTCGGGCTGCGGTACATGAGGAAGTCCTTTCTGAAGATGTGTGGATTGGATGCGCGATGGGGAAAAAGGAATCGCCCCCCGGTGGTGACACCGGAGGGCGCTTCTTGAAAACCCGCGCGATGGGGAACTGACGGCTTTACGACTCGAGACCGACCGCGGCCGCGTGGATGACCGAGGCGATGCGGACGGCGTCGTTCACCTGGTCCTCGGAGAGGCCACCGTCGACGACGACCTTCTCGTGGGACTGCACGCACATCTCACAGCCGTTGATGGCGCTCACCGCGAGGCAGACGAGCTCGAAGTCCACCTTGTTGGTGAGCACCTGCCCCAGACGGTTCATCCGCAGACCGGGCCGCTTGGTGGCGTAGGACTCCTTGCCCACCATGTGACGGAACCGGTAGTAGATGTTGTTCATCCCCATCAGCGAGGCCGCCGCGCGGGCGTCCTCGATGACGGGCTCGGCCTGATCGCCGAGGGCCTGGCGGGCCTCGTGGAGCATGGCCTTCTTGATGAGCTCGTTGCGGGCCGCGAAGGCACACGCCACGGCCACGCCCCAGCGCTGCGCGGGGGTGAGGCTGTTGTTCTCCAGCACCGACTGGAGATTGAGGCGGGTGTCCTTGTGGGCATCCGCCAGCTCACCGCGAACGACTTCGAGCGACGCCATGGTGCCTTACCCCGCCTTCGCCAGCTTGGTGGTGAGGGTCTCCTCGCCCTTCTGCCAGTTGCAGGGGCACAGCTCGTCCGTCTGGAACGCGTCCAGGGTGCGGATGACCTCGCTCACGTTACGGCCCACCGACAGGTCGTTCACCGACACGTGCCGGATGATGCCCTCGGGGTCCGCGATGAAGGTGGCGCGCAGGGCCACGCCCTCGTCCTTGTGCAGCACGCCCAGCGCCGCGCTCAGCTCGCGCTTGATGTCCGCCAGCATCGGGAAGGGCAGACCCTTGAGGTCCGGGTGGTGCGTGCGCCACGCGTGGTGCACGTACTCGCTGTCCGTGCTCACGCCGAGGATCTGCGCGTTGCGATCCTGGAAGTCCTTGTCGCGCTTGCCGAACTCCGCGATCTCCGTGGGGCAGATGAAGGTGAAGTCCTTGGGCCAGAAGAACAGCACCGTCCACTTACCCTTGTAGGTGTCCTGGTTGATGTCCTTGAACTCCTTGCCCTTCTCCAGGCTCACCACGCCCTTCAGGTTGAACGCGGGAATCTTGTCGCCAACGGTCAGCATGTGTTTCGACTCCTTGGATGGGGGCCTGCTTGCTCCCAGGCCCGGGTGGTGAAGTTCGTGTACTCTCAAAGCAGCCGCCGTGCCAGAACACGTCCTTCGTGATTCCAGGGGGTTACTACAGCCCTGTGTTCCAGCCGGTGCCGCCGGACCGGTGCATACCGAAATAACGGTGTCCGGCGCCACTGACATTTCGGTGCCGCCCCGGTTATCTACGTAGACGTATGGCGGATGACATCGTTGCGGTGACGCGCGCGGATTGGCGCGGGGAAGCCCGGGACCTGATCGAGCTGGCGACCTCGGAGCGGCCCGTGGCGGAGCTGCTGCGCCGGGGGCTGGAGTGGCTCACCCGGGTGGTGCGCTTCGACCTCGCCACGCTCTTCTTGCTGCGAGAAGGCAAGCTGGTGGCGGTGGTGGCCCGGGGGCCCCTGGCGAGCGAGCAGGTGCGCCGGCACGAGCTGCGGCTGGCGGACTTCCCCTCGCTGCGCCAGGCGCTGGAGACGCGGCGGGCGCGGGCCTTCACGGACGAGGACCACTCGCACGGGGACGGCGACCCCTTCGATGGGGTGTTGGACCTGCCGCCCGGCCATTCGTGCATGGTGGTGCCCCTGTGCGCGGCGGAGCGCTGCTACGGGCTGCTGACGTTGGACAGGACCGAGTGCGAGACGTATCCGCAGTCGGTGGTGGATCTGGTGGAGGTGTACGGGCAGATGCTGGCCACGTCGCTGCAGGAGGTCGAGCAGAAGAGCACGCTCGAGCGGCTGCACCAGCGCGAGCACGAGCACGCGCGGCTGCTGGAGTCGCAGTTGGGCGGGGACGAGGTGGGGGTGCTGGAGACGTCGCGCAGCCCGGCGGTGCGCGAGCTGGCGCTGCGGGCGCGGCAGGTGGCGGAGACGGACACGCCGGTGCTGCTGCTGGGCGAGACGGGCACGGGAAAGGAGCGGCTGGCGCGGGCGGTGCACCGCTGGAGCACCCGGGCGGAGGCACCCTTCGTGACGCTCAACTGCGCGGCCATTCCCGAGGGGCTCCTGGAGAGCGAGCTGTTCGGCCACGTGAAGGGCGCGTTCACCGGGGCCACGAAGGACCGGGCCGGGCGCTTCCAGATGGCGCACGGGGGCACGCTCTTCCTCGACGAGGTGGGGGAGATGCCCGTGGAACTGCAGGCCAAGCTGCTGCGCGCCCTGCAGGAGAAGACCTTCGAGCCGGTGGGCAGTGACAGGACGGTGCGCGCCGACGTGCGCATCCTCGCCGCCACGCACGTGGACCTGCGCCAGGCCATCTCCCAGCGGCGCTTCCGCGAGGACCTCTACTACCGGCTGAGCGTCTTCCCGCTGCGGCTGCCGCCGTTGCGCGAGCGGTTGGAGGACCTGCCGCTGCTGTGTGCCTTCCTCCTGGAGGAGCAGGCCCGGAGGACGGCGCGGCGGGGGATGAAGGTGACGCCGGAGGGGCTCGCGCGCCTGGCGGCCTATGACTGGCCGGGCAACATCCGCGAGCTGGCCAACGCCCTGGAGCGCGCCACCATCCTCTCGCGCAAGCGGGAGCTGGGCGCCGAGGCGTTCGACCTGCCCGCGCGGGCGCCCGAGCCGAAGCGCCCGCCCGAGCCCGCTCCCGTAGCGGAGTCCGGGGAGGAGGGCTCCGTGGCGACGCTGGAGGAGGTGCAGCGCCAGCACATCCTGCGCGTGCTCGCCCGCACGCAGGGCCGGCTCTACGGCCCCGGGGGCGCCGCGGCGCTGTTGGGTCTCAAACCCTCCACGCTGCAAAGTCGCATGAAGAAGCTGGGCATCACGCGTCTGGAGCAATACGTCGCCACCCCGCCAGCCCCTCCCGGGAAATAGCGCGGGAGGCGGAGCGTTGGCCCCGTACGCCGCTGTCCTGGAGGAATGAGGAACCATGAGCGATCCGATGCCGCCGCCCTCGTCTTTCGGCCCTCCCCCGGGCGCATCGAGGAAGCCCCCATCCTCGCGCGCGCCGCTGATCGTGGTGCTCCTGGGCGTCGTGGTGGCGCTGGCCATCGTGGGGTACTCCTGGTGGAAGGGCCGCCAGACGCCAGTCGCCACGCCCGAGCCCGCGCCCCCCGTGGCCACGGCGCCGGATGCCTCCATTGATGATGTGCCCCCGCCGCTGCCGCCCCTGGCGGAGAGCGATGCCCGCGTGCGCGAGCTGGTGGGCCTGCTGTCCCCCCTGCCCGAGCTGCAGAAGTGGCTGTCCTCCACCGAGGACCTGGTGCGCCGCTTCTCCTCGGCCGTGTCCAACATCGCCGAGGGCCAGAGCCCCCGCTCCTCGCTGTCCTTCATGGCCCCCGTGGGGGACTTCCAGGTGACCCGGCGCGAGCACCGCCTCTTCATCGTTCCCGAGAGCTTCGCCCGCTACGACGGCGTGACGCGCGTGTTCACGTCGCTCGACACGTCCACCAGCGCCATCACGTACAAGGCGCTCCGGCCCCTCATCCAGGGCTCCTACCTGGAGATCAGCCGCCCCGGGCAGCGCTTCGATCAGACGCTCTCCAACGCCATCCAGCGGATGCTGGACACCCCCGTGCCCGAGGGCGACGTGGAGGTGGTGGACGCGCCGGGCGGGGTGAACTTCAACTATGCCTCCGAGCAGCTCGAGGGGCTCAGCGCCGCGCAGAAGCACCTGGTGCGCATGGGGCCCACCAACGCCCGGGCCATCCAGGCCAAGCTGCGCGAGCTGCGGGACGCGCTCGCCCTGCCGCCGCCCGAGGCCTCTCCCTCGCCGTGAGGGGGACGGCGCGCTCAGAGGCCTCCGGGGGCCAGCACGACGATGCTGAAGGCCACCAGCGGCTTGTCCCCCTTGTTGCGGTAGGTGTGCTTCTGGTCCCCCCGGAAGACGAGCACGTCGCGCGCCTCGAGCGTCCACACGGAACCGACCGTCACCAGCTCCAGGGTGCCGCTCTCGCAGGTGAGGTATTCCCGCGTGCCGGGCGTGTGTGGAACGCCCACGAGCACGCCGTCGCCGGGAAAGTCCATCCGCTCGATGATGAGGCCCGGCAGGCTGTCCGGCAGCACCCGCTCAATCCGCACGTTGCCCTTGGTGCGCGAGGAGAGGCTCGCCCGCTTGACGAGCCGGGCCTCCTGCCGGGGGGCGCCGAGCAGCTCCTCCACCGAGGTCTGCAACGACGACGCGACGCGCAACAGGACCGACAGGGTCGGATTTCCACTGCCCGACTCCAGGTGGGTCCACGTCGCGCGCGGCACGCCCGCCAGCCTGGCGATCTGCTGCTGGCTCAGGCCGCGCGCGTCGCGCAGGGCACGCAGGTTGCGCGCCAGGTTCTCGGAGGTGCGCTCCATGGCCATGGCTGCCTCTCCCGTCCGGTTCTCCCGTGACATCCCCGCCGCCTCTTCCCCGTGCCTTGGCGCCATCGCATTGGCGACCGGACAATTTATTGACCAAGCCGCTGACATACGGACCGCATGCCGGTAGAGCAAGGGGCAGCTTCAGCCTACCCACGACGAAAGGACGTCCCATGCCGTTCACCCTGCCCGAACTGCCCTACAACAAGGATGCACTCGCCCCCCACATCAGCGCGGAGACGCTCGAGTACCACCACGGCAAGCACCACAATGCCTACGTGACGAACCTGAACAAGCTGCTCGAGGGCAAGCCCGAGGCCAACCAGTCGCTCGAGCAGGTCATCCTCGGCAGCGACGGGGGCGTCTTCAACAACGCCGCCCAGGTGTGGAACCACACCTTCTACTGGAACTGCATGAAGCCCAACGGCGGCGGCAAGCCGACGGGCGACCTCGCGGACGCCATCAACCGCGACTTCGGCTCGTATGAGAACTTCCGCGAGCAGTTCTCCAACGCCGCCGCCACGCAGTTCGGCTCGGGCTGGGCCTGGCTGGTGCTCGACAAGGACAAGCTGGCCATCACCAAGACGGGCAACGCGGACCTGCCGATGAAGCACGGCCAGAAGGCGCTGCTGACCATCGACGTGTGGGAGCACGCCTACTACATCGACTTCCGCAACGCGCGCCCGAAGTACATCTCCACGTTCCTCGACAGCCTCGTCAACTGGGACTTCGTCACCCAGAACCTCAAGACGCGCTGAGCGAGGCGCTCGCGGTGTCAGGCGTCCGGCGCGTCGGTGGCGCCGGGCGCGTGGCGCGGGAGAGTGAGCGTGAAGGTCGTGCCCTCCTCCGCCGAGGAGCGCACCCGCACCTCGCCCTGGTGCGCCCGGACGAACTCCCGGACGATGTAGAGGCCCAGCCCCACGCCGCCCCCCGAGGCCCGGCGTCCGCCGTGGCCTCCGGTCCGGAAGGGCTCGAAGAGGTGGGGCAGCAGGGCCGCGTCGATGGGCCTGCCCTGGTTGTTCACCTCCAGCCGCTGCTCTCCGGCGGCATCCCAGAGCTGGATGGTGATGGGGTGGGACTCGTCGCCGTGCTCGAGCGCGTTGCCCACCAGGTTGGAGAAGACCTGCGCCAGGCGGTCCGCGTCCCAGTGGCCCTGGGTGTTGCCCTCCACGGTGAGCTGGAGGCCGCGCCGTGGGTAGATGGCCGTGAATTCGTCCAGCACCCGGCGGCACACCTGTTCCAGGTCCACGGCACGGCGCACCACCGGGAGGGCCCCGTCACGCGCCCGGACGCTGTCGAGCATCTGGCGCGTCAGCCGGGTCATGCGCCGGGTGGTCTCCTCGATGCGCGCGAGGCTGGTGTTCTGCGCCGGGGTGAGGTTGGGGGCCTGCGCCAGCATCTGCGAGGACAGTCGGATGGCGGCCAGCGGGCTGCCCAGATCATGGCTGACGATGCCGAGGACACGCTCGACGAGCCGTGTCTCCCGGGCCGACTCCTCCTCGCGCCGCTTGTGCTCGCTCACGTCCATCATCGCCCCGATGAGCCGCTCGGGCCGCCCCTCGGGGCTCCGGTCGATGTAGCCACGCTCCAGCACAGCCGCGTAGGTGCCGTCCGCCCGCCGGAAGCGGTACTCGCTCGACCAGTGCTCCTCCTGGCCCTCCATCGCGGCGTGCAGGGCGCGCAGGACCCGGGGCTGATCGTCCGGGTGGATGCGCTCCCTCCACCAGCCCGGTGACGTGCCGCACTCCTCGGGCACCTCGCCGAACACCTCTCCGAGCGCCGTGCTCCAGTGCATCTCTCCGCTGCCCAGGTGCCAGTCCCACAGCACCTCCCGGGTGGCGCGCGCCACCAGACGGTAGTGTGCCTCGCTCTCCTGGAGCGCCCGCTCCAGGTGCTTGCGCTCGGTGATGTCCCGGGAGATGCCGAACAACCCGGTGACGGCTCCCGTCTTCTCGTCCCGCAGCGCCCCCTTGGTGCACAGCCACACCCGCTGGCCCGCGAGATCCTCGTCCTCGTACGTCAGGGGCCGCTGGGCGGCGAGCACCTCTTGATCATGCGCCCGCGTGGCGCTCGCGTCCTCGGGCAGGAAGATGTCCTGGTCGCCATGGCCGATGATGTCCGCCGGCGAGGCGCCCATCGCGCGCGCTCCCTCGGGGTTGATGAGCGTGTAGCGGCCGTGGAGATCCTTGGCGAAGATGGCGTCCGGGGAGCAGTGGATGACCCGCTGGAACAGCTCCCGATCGCGCCGCAGCGACTCCGTCTCCCGCCGCTCGGCGGTGATGTCGCGGATCCACAGCATCAGGTGCCCGGCGCGCTGGGCCGCGTCGATGTGGAAGACGACCCGGTCCTCTCCCTCGCCATGGCTCAGCTCGGTGGAAAGGCTTCCCTGGCCCTCGAGCGTGTCTTCCCAGCGCAGCAGCTCGCGCACGAAGGGCTCCTGCTTGTCCTGCTCGAGGATGTCCCGCAGGCGCAGGCCCGCGAACAGGTGCGCGCCCGGCACCAGGCGCCGGGTGGCGGGATTGGCCTGGATCCACAGGGCATCTTGAAGGGGCGTCTGGGAGTTCAGCGCCAGCCTCAACAGCACCAGGCCGTAAGGCGCGAGCGACCAGAAGGAGCTCGTCACCGCCTCGATGCTCTCCACTCCCCCCGCTGCAATGGCTCGCATGGAAAGACCCTAGCGCGCTCCTTCCGCCGGCTTGAATCGGCCCCGGGTCTGATACCAGTGTTCTTGTTAAAACCAGTTTTCCATGAAAGATGTTCACCGGCTCGGAGCGGGCGGAGCCATGTAGAACTGGAAGCGAGTCACCGGCCGGTAGCCCATGCGGCGGTAGACGGGCAGTCCCGCGGGGGTGGCGTGCAGCACCGTGCGCTCCAGGCCCCAGGCGCGATGGGCCTCGGTGAGTGCGTGGCGGATGACGGCCTCGGCGCAGCCGAGCTGCCGGTGGGGGGGGAGGGTGGCGACCATCGAGATGTAGGCGACGTCGTCCGCGCGCATCACGGCCGTGCAGCTGGCGGCCTGCTCGAGGCGGTAGCCGACGAAGCCCAGGTTGTCGCCGGAGAACATCGCCGGGACATCGAACACCTGGCGTCCGGTGGCCAGCGCCACGTCGTAGCTGAGGGAGTTGAGGTCGGCGAGGTCACCCCGCACGTGCGCGTCACTCGCCGCGCGCATGTCCAGGCGGGGCAGGGGACGGGCGGGGGGAAGCAGCCGCTCGGCGACCATGCCGGTGGCCACCACGCTGGGCGTCAGGCCCAGGGGCGCGAACAGGGACGCCGCGCGCGCGCGCAGGGCGGGAGGAACCCAGTCCTCGCACAGCGCGAGCATCCAACCCTTTCCCCGGGGGGTGAAGTAGCGGGCGGCGGTGGTGGCGGCGTGGCTCAGGGCCGCCTCCGTGTCCACCGGCGCGGGCAGGAAGGCCGCGTTGAGCATGGCCCAGGGGACGTTGCTCGCCGCGAGGCTCACCCCGGGCGGGTCGAGCACCTCGCCCGTGGGACTGCCGCGGGCGAAGAAGCGCCAGGCGTCTTGGAAGCGGGTATTGGACTCGTGGATTTCTTCTGGGGACATGGGGGCTCAGCGCGAGCCCGCATTATTGGAACCCCTCTCTCCAAAGGCCAGCGTCGTGAGCGAGCCCGAGTCGTAGAGGAACTGGTAGGCCGCCGCGCTGCCCAGCACCCGCTTGACGTACAGGCGCGTCTCCTCCACGGGAATCTGCTCCACCCACTCGTCCAGCTCGGCGTTGGGGAAGCGGGAGATCCACCGGTCCACCGCGCCCGGGCCGGCGTTGTAGCTGGCCACCGCGTACGCCAGGTTGCCGGAGAAGCGCCGTTGGAGGCCGCCGAGGTACGCCGAGCCGAGGCGGATGTTGTGGTGCGGCTCGAGCAGGGCGTCGGGCGTGGCCAGCGTCAAGCGCAGCTCGCGCGCCACCACGGAGGCGGTGGCGGGCATGAGCTGGGCGAGCCCGAGCGCGCCCGTGGACGAGCGCGCCTTGGGATTGAAGGCGCTCTCCTCGCGCATGAGGGCCTGCATCAGATCCGGGTTCACCTTCGCCGAGCGGCAGTGACGCACCACCAGCTCGCGGAAGGGCTGGGGGTAGGCCGCCGAGTAGATGAGGCGCGTCTCGGCCTCGGTGGGCGCGGCGAGTCCCTCACGCCGGAAGGCCCAGGCGATGGGGCGCGCGTAGCGCTCGTTACCCGAGGTGTGCAGCAGGTGGAACAGCAGGCGGATGGACTCCTCGTCGCGGCCCTTGCGGTCCACGGCCAGCAGCTCCGCGGCCGCCTCGCGGTGGCCGAGCCGCAGCATCTCCAGGCCGGTGACGAAGTGCGCGTCCTTCATGAGGGCGCCGGCCTCCAGGGGCCACACCTCGGCGGGGCTCGTGGGCTGACGCAGCTGGGCGACGATGGCGTTCGCGCGCTCCGGGGCCTCGTGCGCCAGGCGCGAGCGCGCCAGGAGGCCGTACCACGTGGCCGCGCCCTCGGCGGACACCCGCTCCAGCAGCGCGTGCGCTTCCACCGCGCGACCCAGGCCGGGCAGCAGGCGCGCGCGCCAGTAGCGGGCCCGCTGCACCGACTCGTGCGTGGATCCCGTGCCCCGCAGGGCCTCGATGCGCGTGAGGGCCTCGAGCGCCGCCTCGTTCTTGCCCTCGGCGCGGTACATCCAGAAGCGCTGGAAGAGGGCCTCGGAGGCGAAGTTGCCCTCCGGGTAGTTGGCGATGAGCTGATCCAGGTAGTTCACGGCGGCGGCCTTCTCCCCGCGCTCCTGCGCCTTGCCCGCCGCGTAGAAGAGGGCGTCATCGGCGTAGGGGTGCTTGGGGTAGTCGCGCGCGAGCTGGAGGTAGGTGTTGATGGAACTCTCCGGCTCCACCACCGACTCCGAGTAGCCCAGCACGTAGAGGGCGCGGGGCCGCAGCGCCGCGTCCTGGCACTGCTCGGTGACGGGCCGCAGCACGCGGATGGCGTGGGAGTGCTTGCGCTCCTTGCGCAGGGCGGTGCCGTAGGCGAAGTGCGCGCGGCAGGCCAGCTCGTCGGGCAGCTCCAGCTTCGGCAGCATCTTGCCGAGCGTGTCCATGGCCTCGCGGTTCTGGTGCAGCGACAAGAGCGTCTCGGCGCGCGCCACCTTCCACTTGGGCACGTAGGGCAGGTCGCGCAGGCCCTTCACCGCCGCGCTGGCCTCCTTGGAGAAGGGGTGCAGCGCCCACACCGCGAGGTGCGCCCGGTGCTCGCCGTTGTAGTCGGCCTGGTAGCGCGCCAGCCGGGCGATGGTGAGCCACGCGGCGGACTGGTCGGGGTCCGCCGGCCGGGGCGTGTCCGTCTGCACGAGCGGCGTGAGGGCCACCACGGCCGCGGCGTAGTCGCGCTTGCGCTTCTCGAGCAGCGACGCCATGCCGAAGCGCGCGTCGGTGTAGCGCCGCGCGCCGGGCTTGACGGCCTCGTAGTGGGCGATGGCCTCCGTCCACTTGCGCTGCTTCTCGTAGGCCCGCGCCGCCTCGAAGTGGCAGTAGTCGCTCATCGCGGGCCAGTCCTGGGCGAGCCCCGCGAGCTCCTCGGCCGCCACGGCCCACTGTCCCTGGCCGAACGCGCTCATCGCCCGGAGGTAGCGCACGGGCGCCGTCGGCGCCTCCTTGTCCAGCAGTTGCCGGGCGACGCGGTAGCGGCGCTGGTCGTACGCGCTCTTGGCCTGGGCGAGCACCCCCTCGGCGAAATAGGAGGTGAGGCTCGTGCCGTCGAGCTTGTTCACCCACTTGCGCTCACCCGGCGCCACCGGTTCCGCCGGGCCGAGGGTGAACTCGGGGGGAGCTTCCTCGTCCTCGCTGTCGAGCGAGGAGTTGAGCTGGGGTTTGGCCGAGGCGCTCTCGGCGAGGTTGGAGATGTCCGCGCCGCCGGGCGGAGTGAGCGCGGCGGGTGCTTCCGCCCACACGGGAGTCACCCAGAGCGCGGCAACCAGCGGCCATTGCTTCCATCCGAGCATCGTGTCTTGCAGTCCCACACCATTCCCCTGGTCGAGGCCCGAGCCGTCAGTGAGGGCCTGGAAATAGGGACGGCGGGGAAGCCTGGGGAGTGAGGGAGCGTGCGTCTTCGCACGCGGGCGTTGTCCGGTGCACGGCACACATTCGCTCCATTCGCGTGGCGGGCGGATTCACACGGGGTGCGATGTTGTCTCGTGAACCCGACAGGGGCCGCTCATGTCATAGGGTAGGGCGCCATGCCCATCACCCAACTGGAGGTCGCCGGCTACCGCTCGGTGCGCAAGCTCGTGCTCCCCGTGGGGCCGCTCACCGTCATCGTGGGGCCCAATGGCAGCGGCAAGACGAACCTCTACCGCGCGCTCCACCTGCTGTCCGAGGCCGCCGAGGGCCGGCTGGCGCGGGCGCTCGCGGAGGAGGGCGGGGTGCCCAGCGTGCTGTGGGCGGGCGCGCGCGAGCGGGGGCCCTCGCTGCTGACGGTGGGCGTCAGCTGGGGGGAGCTGGAGTACCAGTTGACCCTCGGCGCGGTGCCGCCCCAGGTGGACGAGAATGGCGAGCCCCTGAGCCTCTTCAACCTGGATCCCGAGGTGAAGGAGGAGCACCTGTGGGTGCTGGAGGGCCGGCGGCGCGGGGTGCTGCTGGAGCGCAAGGAGCGCACGGCCTTCCTCCGGGACGCGGACGGCGAGCGCGTCACCTACCCGGTGCGGCTGTGGGCGGGCGAGTCGGTGCTGTCGCAGCTCGCCGAGCCCCACCGCTTCCCGCGTCTGGCCGAGGTGCAAGGCACGCTGAGGGAGTGGCGCTTCTACCACCACTTCCGCACGGACCTGGAGGCGCCCCAGCGCTCGCCCCAGATGGGCGTGCGCACGCCCGTGCTCGCCCATGACGGGAGGGATCTCGCCGCCGCGCTGCAGACCATCCTCGAGGTGGGAGACGCCGGGGGCCTGGAGAGCGCCGTCTCCGATGCCTTTCCGGGCGCGCGCCTGGAGATCCAGGCCCCCCGGGGACGCTTCAGTCTGCTCCTGCACCAGCCGGGGTTGAAGCGCCCCCTGTCCGCGCGCGAACTGTCGGATGGCACGCTGCGCTACCTGTGCCTGCTGGCGGCGCTGATGAGCCCCCGGCCCCCGGCGTTCCTCGCGCTGAACGAACCGGAGACGAGCCTCCACCCGGACCTGCTCGAGCCCCTGGCGGCGCTCATCGTGAACGCCTCGCGCGACAGCCAGGTGTGGGTGACGACCCATGCGGAGCCGCTGGCCCGGGCCCTGGCGCGGCGGGCGCGGGTGGACCCCCTCCGGCTGACGAAGGAGGGGGGGGCTACCCGGGTGGTGGACCCGGAGATGTCCGAGGACTGACACAGGGCGTGCAACCCCGTGGGAAAGGGTGCACCTTGAAGGGCGTCATGAGTCCACGTGCCACCGTTCCCCCTGATGACTTCCTTCTCCTCGTGGGCGTGCTTCCCGAGGTGCTGCAGGACGCGGTCCGGGAAATGCCGCCCGGCGAGGTGCTCGAGGTGGTGATGGACCTGGGGCGCCCGCCCGAGGCGCGGCTCGTCGGGGGAGTGGCCAGGCTGTCCGAGGCCCCCGTCACCCGCAAGGAACTGGAGCAGGTGATCGCCCAGGTGGGCAGCGTGGGCGAGGACAACCGCGCCGGCATCGAGCGCACGCTCCACCGCGTCTCCGCCATCCGCAACCGGCGGGGCAAGGTGGTGGGCCTCACGCTGCGCGTGGGCCGCGCCATCTTCGGCACCATCGACATGCTCAAGGATCTCATCGCCTCGGGCCAGAACATCCTGCTGCTCGGCCGGCCCGGGGTGGGCAAGACGACGAAGCTGCGCGAGGTGGCGCGTGTGCTCGCCGATGACCTGGGCAAGCGCGTCATGGTGGTGGACACCTCCAACGAGATTGGCGGCGATGGCGACATTCCCCACCCGGGCATCGGCGGCGCGCGCCGCATGCAGGTGTCGCGGCCGGATCGCCAGCACGACGTGATGATCGAGGCGGTGGAGAACCACATGCCCGAGGCCATCATCGTCGACGAGATTGGCACCTCGGCCGAGGCCGCCGCGGCGCGCACCATCGCCGAGCGGGGCGTGCAACTGGTGGCGACGGCCCACGGCAACACCCTGGAGAACCTGGTGCTCAACCCCACGCTGTCCGACCTCGTCGGCGGCGTGCACACCGTCACGCTCAGCGACGAGGAGGCCCGGCGGCGCCACACCCAGAAGACGATCACCGAGCGCAAGGGGCCGCCCACCTTCGACGTGGTGGTGGAGATGGTGAGCCGCGACGAGGTGCGGGTGCACGGCGATACCGCCGAGGCCGTGGACCGGCTGCTGGCCGGAGAAGTCCCCGGAGGCGAGCAGCGCCAGCTCGTCGGGGGACAGGTGGAGGTGAAGCCGGCCTCCCCGGTGGACAGCCCCCGGCCGGCCCGGGGCGCCCCGTCGCCGGCCCGGCCGCCGCCCCCGCCGCTGCGTCCGCTCGCCGCTCCGTCCCGGCTCGCCTCGGGCAAGGCCCGGCCCGCGGCGCCGGAAGCCCCGCGCCCCGAGTCCCTCTCCCGGGAGGAGGTGGAGCGCAGACATCCGGGACTGCGTCAGGGCACCACGCGTCTGTACGCGCACGCGGTCAGCCGGGATCTGCTCGAGCGGGTGCTGCGCGACCTCGCGGTGGACGCGAAGGTCATCGGCCGCCTGGAGAGCGCGGACCTCATCCTCACGCTGCGCTCGCGGGCCAATGATCCGAAGCTGCGCAAGCTCGCGGGCAAGGCGGGGGTGCCGGTGCTGGCCATCAAGCGCAACAGCTCGTCGGAGATGCGGCGGGTGTTGCGCGACGCGTTCCTCTTGGCCGAGGGGGAGAACGAGGAGCGCATTCGCGAGGCGGTGCTGGAGGCCGAGGAGGCCATCCAGCGTGTCCTGGGCGAGTCGGTGGTGGTGCCGCTGGCCCCGAGACCTCCGCGGCTGCGCAAGCTCCAGCACCGGCTCGTGTCGCGCTACCACCTGGAGGCGATCAGCCACGGCAGCGAGCCCCAGCGCCACCTCGTCATCTACCCGCTCGGAGCCCTGGTGGACGCGCCGCGCGAGTCGGAGTTCGAGGACGAGGAGGCGGACGACGAGGGGGCCGAGCAGCCCGCGACGAACTGAGCGGGGCGCGAGCGCTCAGGGCGCGTTCGCGTCCCCCACGCCCTTGAAGGGGTTGAACGTGTACGTCGTGGAGAAGCGCGAGGCCGGGCTGAAGTAGATCGCCGCGAGCTTCGCCGGATCCGTGGCGATCTCACCCCGCGCGACGGCGCCGTCGTTGCCGTCGTCCCAGCCCCAGGGCGCGTTCGCCGAGTTGGTTCCGCACTGGCCCGCCACGTAGCCGCAGCCCCCGCTGGTGTCACCGCGGAACGTGCCATCGGAGGCGAACAGCTCGGACAGGGAGCGGCGCGTCCACAGCCCCTCGGAGCCGTAGATGTCGAGGAGCTTGTAGCGCACGTCCGAGTCGCTGGCCGACGAGGGCTCCTCGGCGGTGGTCAGCGAGGGGTAGTACTTCACGCCATCGCCGTTGATGTCGTATTGCGGCCAGGCCTTGAGCCCGTGGCCCTTGGCCTCCTGGGCGGTGATGGGGTGCTGGAGCCCCTCGAAGTCCGCGGTGGACAGCTTGCCGTCGAGCGACTCCGCGCCCGAGGTGAGCGGGCTGCCGTCCGGCGTGTACGAGAAGAAGTCCTTGTGCGCCACGGTCACCGCGCCCACGAGCGAGCCGTACTCCGTGCCATTGCGCTCCACGATGAGCAGCACGCCCTCGCCGTCGTTCTCGTGCTCCGTGTCGAAGATGGAGTCGAACCAGTCGCGCGGGTGGAAGAACGTATAGACGATGTACCAGTGCGAGCTCGTCTCCACGACGGACTGATAGACATAGGCGGGCAGCGCCCTGGACGCGGCGTTGTCCCAGTTGTTCGTGCCGCTCCAGTCCCCGTCGAAGTCGACCCGGGTGATGTAGTCGGCCTTGCCGCTGATCGCGTGCGAGCCCGTCACGTCCACGTCCTGGTAGTGGATGGGGGCCCAGCGCTTGGCGAGGGCGGCGCGGAACGCGGCCGAACCCGCGTTGCCCGCGAGCGCTCCCCGGGTCTCCCCGAGCGCTTCTCCTTCCAACGGGCTCGTGCCGCAGGCGGACAGCAACATCACGGCGGCGGGGAGGACGGCGCGTGCGACGAATCCACGACGAGGGCGACGAATGGAAACCATAAGGGGTTCTTCCTTTCTCGCGCCGCACTAAAAGCTCGCCGGGCTGGTGGGGTAAACTTTTTTTTCTGGGTTTCACCCGGTTTTTGCCCGTGCGATGCGCAACCGCCAAGAAGCGGCCCCCACCAGGACCGCCGCCCGCGAAGGTGACGCGGACGGCGGAGGAGCCGCGTGGCGTGGGGTTCTTACATCGGGCCCGCGCAGTTGGCGGTGTGAGCGCCGGCGGGGCACCAGAAGTTGCGGATATTCAGGCCGTCCTTGGTGCCGGTGCGCGAGGTGCAGGCGTTGGGGGACCAGTTGGCCTCACGCAGGGTGATGCGGTTGGGGTTGGGGGCGGTGTCCACATCCGCGACGAAGGCGGCGTGCCCGTACACGTGCGACGTGGGGATCATCGCCACACACCCCACGTGGGCGTGGTTGCTGTTGATCACCGCGACCTTGTCGCTCCAGTAGGTCAGCCCATAGGGGAGGTTGGGCGCCCTGCACCGCGCGAACAACACACAGTTGTCGCAGTAGTCCGTGCAGGCCGCGGACTCCGCGGTGGCGGTTTCCTCCGAAGCCTGGGGCGCCACGTCCTCCATCTCCATTTCGGTTCCGCCACATCCGGTGGTGGCGAGCGCGAGGGCGAGCAGGGACAACGAGAGGAGCCGCGTGGGGGACGAGATCATGGTGGAGGGTTCTCCGTGGACGGGTGGGTGCGGACGCTGCGGACCGGGCACCTCCCTCTGGAGGCGCCCTCATGAAAAAGGAGAGTCCGGACTTCCACCCGTCCCAGGAAAAAGAATTAAAGCGGGAATATTTCTGGTCCGGACCATCCTGGGGTAGTCAAGGGTGTGCCCGGTCCCATCCAGGGACACGGGTACACCCTGCGGGATGGACGCCGGGCGCCGCCGTGCCGTCCGTCGCCCTGTCGATCGCGCAGAGAATCGGAAGGCTCCGCGGATGACTCCAGACATGAAGAACAATCGGGTCTCGCACCCGCTCGTGATGCTCGTCGTGTGCCTCCTCGCGTTGCTCCCGCGGGAGGGGCGGGCCGAGGGGCGCGAGGTTTCCAGCCTCGCCCCGAGCTTCAAGGTGCTGGCCTTCTACAATGGCACCTGGGACGCGGCCCACATCGACTTCGTCAAGGAAGCCAACCTCTGGTTCCCGCGGCTCGCCGCGCAGCACGGCTTTTCCTATACGGCCACCAACAACTGGGATCAGCTCAACGCCAGCACCCTCGCCCAGTACCAGGTCGTCATGTTCCTGGACGACCTGCCTCAGACGGCGGCCCAGCGCTCCGCGTTCCAGCAGTACGTGCAAGCGGGGGGCGGCTGGATGGGATTCCACGTCTGTGCGTTCACCACCTCGCCGGCGGACTGGAGCTGGTACCACCAGCAGTTCCTCGGCTCGGGGTCGTTCAAGTCGAACACCTGGGGCCCCACCACCGCGGTGCTGAAGGTGGAGAACCGGACGCACGCGTCGACCGTGAACCTCCCGGCGACCTTCACCTCGGCGGTGAGCGAGTGGTACAGCTGGAGCAACAACCTGCGCGCCAACCCGGACATCCAGGTGCTCGCCTCGGTCGACCCCGTGAGCTTTCCGCTGGGCACCGATCCGAACCAGTCCTGGTACAGCGGCGACTACCCCATCCTGTGGACGAACAAGAAGTACAAGATGCTGTACGCGAACTTCGGCCACAACGCGATGAACTACTCGAACAACACGCCGCTGTCGTCGACGTTCGCCAGTGAGATCCAGAACCGGTTCATCCTCGACGGGCTGAAGTGGCTCGGGGGGAGCGGAGGCACGCCGCCCCCTCCTCCGGGTCCGATCTCTCCGACCGCCTGGTATTCGGTGGTGGGCCTGGGCGCCGGCAAGTGCGTGGACGCGAGGTCCGCCGCCTCGGCGGATGGCACCGTCATCCAGCAATACACCTGCAATGGCACCCAGGCGCAGCACTTCCAATTCCAACCGACCAGTGGCAACTGGGTGCGGATCAACAGCCGCCTCAACAGCGCCCAGACGCTCGACGTGACGAACGTGTCCACGGCCGATGGCGCGCCCATCCAGCTATGGGTTTACAGCAATGGCAACAACCAGCAGTGGCAGCCCGTGGCGGAGGCCGGTGGTTCCTACCACTTCGTCAACCGCCACAGCGGCAAGTGCCTCACCGCCACGGGCTCCGCCGACAGCACCCAGTTGGTGCAATACACCTGCAACGGCAGCCCCTCGCAGTCGTTCTCCCTGACCCAGCAGCCGTAAGCGGGCCACCGTCCCCGCCCCGTGGGACTGGAGGGCGGGGCGCTCTCCGCTCAGCGGCCGCGCGGGGCGGGGCGACGTGCCGCCGCGGGGCTCTGCCGCGGGAGGATCCCGGTGCGGACCACGGGGTCTCCCGGCTCGAGCAGGGTTCCCTCTCCGCCCACCATCACCGGCGGTTCGGAGCCGGTGAAGTAGAGGTCGGTGTTGGGCGCCTTCACCACGAGGGAGGCGAGGCCGATCTCCGGGTGGATGATGACGTGCTCCGCGTCGAGGGTCCGTCCGGCGATGGTGAGGTTCCGGGTGCCTTCGCGCGAGAGCGTCACCGTGACCTTGCGCGGCTTGGGCGTGGTGGCGAGGGCCTGGAGCTTCACGTCCTCGCCCTGGCGCAGGCGCGGCATCAGGTTCTTCGCGGCCAGGACGAAGCCCACGCCGGCGAAGGTGCGGCCCGGCTCCACCTTCAACTTCTCGTTGTAGCGGCGCGTCTTGCCGTCCTTGACGAGGGTGCCCGTGGCGCGCCCGCTGCCGAAGTCGATGTCGAACTGCCGCGTCGCCGTGCCGCCCTTGAGCTCCCGCCACCGCCAGCGCTCCTGGGCGAGCTCCGGCTTCTGGGTGAAGATGGCGAGTTCCTCGATGCGCCGTCCGTCGTTGTAGTCGTACGTGAGCAGGACGTGGAGTCGCTCGCCCTCGGTCCACTGGGTGAGCATCCCCTTGCCCAGGGCCTGTCCCGCGGGGGTCGTCACCGACAGCTCACGGGTGTCGTTCTTCTCCGGATAGCGTTGTTCCAGGGCCCAGGCCGGAGAGGCGAGCCCACACAGCAGTCCCAGGCCGAGCAGTAGTCTTCCACGCAATGAACGAGAGGTCCGAGCCATGCCTGGGAATATGCGGAGCACCCGGCCTTTCGGGGAGCACGGCGCGAGGCACTCCAGCGGCTTCCTTCCCGTCCGGACTCCAGGCGAGCGTGCACGGCGCGACTCGCACCGGGACTCGAGGGCGACATCCCGGTTGACCCCTGGGTGTCCATTAATTTTAATTATTGCGTATTAATGGCGTATAAAGCAGATTCATCCATGTCATGGATCTGCTCTACGCGCGCGCACAGATGGGGCTGTCCCTCGCCTTCCACATCCTCTTCGCGGCCGCGGGCATCGCCCTGCCGCTGTTGATGGTGCTCAGTGACTTGAAGGCGTGGCGGACGAGGGATGCGGACTACACGGCGCTGAGCGTGAAGCTGGCGAAGGGGACGGCCATCCTGTTCGCGGTGGGGGCGGTGAGCGGCACGGTGCTGTCGTTCGAGCTGGGGCTGTTGTGGCCCGGCTTCATGGGCACCTGGGGCGAGGTCATCGGCCTGCCGTTCGCGCTGGAGGGGACGGCCTTCTTCACCGAGGCGGTGTTCCTGGGCATCTACCTGTATGGACGCGATCGGATCTCCCCGGGGCTGCACCTCTTCTCGGGGGTGATGGTGGCGCTGAGCGGAGCGGCGAGCGCCTTCTTCGTCACGCTCGTCAACACCTTCATGAACGATCCGGTGGGCTTCACGCTCACGGCCACGGGGCCGGTGGACGTGGACCCGGTGGCGGCGATGTTCAGCCCGGGCTGGGTGCACCAGACGACCCACACGCTCGTCGCGTGCTACCAGGCGAGTGCCTTCGCCATGGTGGGCATCCACGCGCTCGTGTTGCTGCGCCATCCGGGCCTGACCTTCCACCGCAAGGCGCTGTCGGTGGCGCTGCCGCTGGCGTGCCTGTCCGCCCTGGTGCAGCCGCTCGTGGGCCACCAGTCCGCCGAGCACGTGGCCCGGGCGCAGCCGGTGAAGCTCGCGGCGGCGGAGGCGCTCTTCGAGACGCAGCGGGGCGCGCCCCTGAGCGTGGGCGGCCTGCCGGACATGGAGACGGGCACTTTGCGCTACGCGCTCGAGCTGCCTCGGGGCCTGTCCCTGCTGGCGTTCAGCGATCCCAACGCCGAGGTGAAGGGGCTGGAGGAGTTCCCCCGGGACGAGTGGCCTCCGGTGACCAAGGTGCACCTGGCCTTCCAGGTGATGGTGGGGGCGGGGGGCGCCATGGCGTTGCTGGCGCTGGTGACGCTCGCGCTGCGCTGGCGCCAGGGGGCGTGGCCCGAGGGGCGGCGGATGCTGGGGGCGTGGCTGGTGTGCGGGCCGCTCGGGGCGGTGGCGATGGAGGCGGGGTGGCTCGTCACCGAGTGGGGCCGCCAGCCGTGGATCCTCCGGGGGGTGATGCGCACGGCGGACGCGGTGACTCCGGTGGGCGCGCTGGCGGTGCCCTTCTGGACGTTCACGCTCGTCTACCTCTTCCTGGGCGTCATGGTGGTGTTCCTGCTGGTGCGGCAGGTGGCGGGCACGGTGCCGCACGGGCGGGAGCCGCACGAGGTGGCCCATGCCCACTGAACTGCTGCTGGGAGGCGTGTTGGTGGCCGCCCTCGTCCTCTACGCGCTCTTCGGGGGCGCGGACTTCGGGGGCGGGGTGTGGGACCTGTTGGCCTCGGGGCCGCGCCAGGCGAAGCAGCGGGAGTTGATCGCTCGGGCGCTCGGGCCGGTGTGGGAGGTGAACCACGTCTGGCTCATCCTCGCCGTCGTCATCCTCTTCTCGGCGTTTCCCCGGGCCTTCGCGGCGCTGTCGGTGGCGCTGCACGTGCCGCTGACGCTGCTGCTGCTGGGCATCGTGTTCCGCGGCACGGCCTTCACCTTCCGCACCTACGACGCGCGAGCGGACAGGGTGCAGCGCCGCTGGGGGCTCGTCTTCAGCGGGGCGAGCGTGCTGTCGCCGGCGGTGCTCGGGCTGTGCGTGGGGGCCATGGCGGGGGGCGAACTGGGAGGAGGGGAGCGCGGCCTGTTCTCCGGGTGGCTGTCGCCCTTCGCGCTGGCGGTGGGGGTGTTCGCGTTGTGCCTGTTCGCCTTCCTGGCGGCGGTGTACCTCACGGCGGAGACGAGCGAGCCGGCGCTCCAGGAGGACTTCCGGCGCCGGGCGCTGGGGGCGGGGGTGGCGGTGTTCGTGGCGGCGCTGGGGGTGCTGGTGCTCGCGCGGGGGGGAGCGCCCCGGGTGTGGGAGGGGCTGACGACCTCGTCCTATGCGCTGGTGCTGCACGCGGCGACGGCCGTGGTGGCGGTGCTTGCCTTCGGGCTGCTGCTCACCCGGCGCTTCGCGTGGGCGCGCGTGGCGGCCGCGGCGCAGGTGGGCCTCATCGTCGCCGGATGGGCGGCCTCGCAGTACCCGTACCTCGTGGTGCCGGACCTCACCCTCCAGTCAGCGGCGGCCTCGCCCGTGGCCCAGCGCGTCCTGTTGATGGCGCTCGCGGTGGGCGCCGCGCTCATCTTCCCCTCGTTGCTGTTGCTGTTCCGGGTCTTCCGCGCGCCTCCCAGGACGTCCTGACGAGCGGCCACCTCACCGAGCCCCCGCTTTTCATCGTTCCTTTCCATGCCCAGCTTGGAGCCAGGGAAAGGCCGGGAGATGGGCACGGAGCGACCGAGACGCAGGGCGCCGGGCTGGGCGAAGGCGCGCATCTACACGGTGGGCCATTCCACGCGCTCGGCGGAGGAGTTGGTGGAACTGCTCCAGGCGCATGGCATCCAGACGCTCGTGGACATCCGCACGGTGCCCCGCTCGCGGACGAATCCCCAGTTCAACCGGGACACGCTGCCCCGGACGCTCGCGCGGGCGGACATCCGGTACGTGCACATGGCGAGGCTCGGAGGACTGCGGCGCGCGCGGGCGGACTCCCCCAACGGCGCGTGGCGCAACGCCAGTTTCCGAGGCTACGCCGACTACATGCTGACGGACGAGTTCACGCGGGGGCTCGAGGAGCTGCGGGAACTGACTCCGGACGGGCCGCTGGCGCTCATGTGCGCCGAGGCGGTGCGCTGGCGGTGTCACCGCTCGCTCGTGGCGGACGCGCTGTTCGCCCGGGGCGTGGAGGTGCGGCACATCACCAGCCGCACCCGCGCCGAGCCGCACAAGCTCACCCCCTTCGCGCGGCTGCACGGCAGACAGGTGCTCTATCCCGAGGACAGTACTTCGTCCGCGGACCTGTCCGCGCCCAGTGAATCGGGGCGCTGAGGGAGTGAGCCCGGAGCCTGGGGATAGTCCACCAACGTGGGCGGGAACGTTCTTGCCATCTTCCTCGCCCGTGATTCGTTCGCGGCTCTCATGCTGCCTTCGGTCCGCTCCGGCTGTTCCCGGTTCATCCTCCTGCTACTGACCTGCACGCTGCTCGGTTCGTGCGCGGCCGGCCCGCGGCACTCCGGCTTTTCTGGCGGAGCCTTGCGCTTCGATACGGAGACGGCAGGCCGTATGCGCCATGCCGCGGCCCTGAAGAGAGCGGCGGGTGTAGTGGTCTCCACCGTTGCCGTGGCCTCGACGATTGGCCTCCTGGCTCCCGAGGTCCTCGGGTTTTTCCAGAACGATGAGGAGGAACTCTCTCGGTTGGAGGTAGCCCTCATGGCGTGTGTCCAGCGAGCGGAGCGGGACATCAACGCCGAGCGCTTTGGCTACGGCGCCCCAACCGCTGCTGACTGCAATGCGGTGGTGGGGGCGGACCGGTGCGGCAGGCCCATCTACCAGTCCATGGAACTGGGTACCCTGAAGCACGCCCATGCCCTCGCCTGTATGCAGGACATCTTGAAAGAACTCTGGCCTGGCCCTGTCAGCATCGAGCAGCGGTATCGTTTCTATCGCCATGCCAAGGTCCTCGAGACGATCAGCCGTGAGCAGGAGAAGCGCCTTCTCGATGCGGACTGTGCCGAAGAACTACGGGGCACCATCAAGCCCGATGTCGTCCTCCACGCGGACCGTCATCTTCTCCGGGCCATCCTGATCCTGGATCTCAAGTTCCCTTGTCCCGGGGACAGAGAGCCCAGGTGGACAAAGTACGGTGACAAAAGTCCCTATGATGGTTTCAATCAGGGTCAAATCTATCAGGAAGCGTTGGGCGGAAAAGCCTTGATGCTGTCTCCAAAGGGGATCTTCGATTGAGCGAGCGCTACCCTGTGGTGCAAGTGCGTGGAATAGATGGGCAACTCACTGTCCGAGATGGTCTCATCCTGTGCTTCTTCATGCGGCGCAGGTACCCGGAGATTGCTCAAACGGTCTGGCTTGCTCTGCAAACCTATCTGCGTGCCATCCCTTCTGGTTCTCTGGGGTGGTATGTGGATCAACAGGGAGACATGCAGTCGCTGGATGAGCAGGGTTGGATGCATATTCGCGAAAAAATCCTGAATCGCCCCCTGGCTCATGCCTGTCTCGTCGAGTTGTTGCAGTACGAGTCTGGAGTGGGGGGCTACAACTTCGAGTATGCCGGCTACCAGCTTGACTCTCAGGTCCTCAATGACGAGAAAGCGGCCTGCGCCATCTCCTTCTCACTGCCCACGGAGTATCTCCTGGAGCACGGTCCGGACAAGGTCCGTGCCCTGGCTCTCGAACTGTCTCGCGATCTGCCCTTCAGCTTCGGCTACGCCAGCCTGGCCTTTGTTGCCCCCTGCGGGCAGTGGTATTCGGTTCGCAGGGAGTTGTTGCCCCTCCTCGAGCGTTACCGGGGGTTCGACCTTTACAGCCTCGGCAAGACCAGCCGAGTTATTGGCACCGGTGCCCGCGGTGCCTATTGGCTCACCTTCCTGGGTCAACCCCTGCTGAGCCAACTCGGCGGCCTGGAAGTGCTGCGTCGCGAACTGCCTTTCCCCGAGGTCTCCTTCGAGTCCCTGGAAGGAGAGCGTCTACTGCTCACCCTGGGAGAGTGGCCCAGCCCCATGGATATCCGCGAGCACATCAGCCGGCCCCACTTCAGGGCCCTCGCCCACCTCCTGGAGCCCTACTTCCCCGAGGAGAAGATTGGCCTCACCTCGCTGTTGGAAAACCGCAACATGGCCCGTTGGCTCCGCCGCTTCTGCTTGTGAGTGTCCGCCAGCCCTTCGCGCCCTACTCCTGTCAGGACTGAGCCGAGGGACACGCGTATGAGGTATTTCAGAGTCGAGGAGGATAGGTCCTCGCGCTACACGGGTGATGTTGATGGCGCGCACAAGTGGGGGCTTCCAGGCATCTTCTGTTGCCCTGTCTGTCAGGCCACCTGGAGCGGCGGCTCCAAGACGTACCCCTCGGTGGATTTGACATCAGTCTCCCAGAGAGCTGACTTCGAAGAAGCCCGGGCCGAGCCCATCGAGGAGTACGAAAGACTGAGTGAGATGGTACGCCCGCACCTTCCTTCCGGCGCCATCGTGGAGCCGGGCTCTTCCTTTGGTCCGCTCGTGGGAACGGCACGGGGTTCCTTCGGGTCGTTCGTCACGCCGGTTCCCTGGTGGCTACTGGTTCGGCGTGAGGCATTGGAGAAACTCCAGGCCGAGGGTCTACGCGGTCTCAAGGGATGCCCAACCCAATTGCGCTTTCGCCAGCGTGTTTCGCCAGAGTTGCTGGAACTGGAACTCCTCCCCGTGGGCCGGCTCCACCCGGATTGTTTGCCCCCGGAGCGCAAACCGCCCTGCGCTCGCTGTGGCCGCCGTGGTGTTCGCCTGCCCGAAACCCTCTTGCTGGACGCCGCGACCCTTCCCCGCGATCTGGACGTCTTCCGGCTGGAGGACTTCTCCACCGTCATCCTCTGCTCTGAACGGTTTGCCGATGCCTGTCTGCGCCTGGAACTCGACGGTGTGAGCTTTCATCCCCTGCCCGCGAAGTGAACCAGGATGTACGCGGCGGATGTCCGTGACGGCCTGGCCTCCCGGCTCATTTCCCAGGGGCGCGCACCGCCAGGACCGCGGGCACGAACTCCTCGCGCACGGCCCGGGCCAGCAACTCTGGCGGCAGCAGCCCTTGGTGGACGAGGAAGGTGTTGAACGCCATGCGGTCGAACTTCGTCCCGAGCGCGAGCTCCGTCTCGGCGCGCAGCTCCAGCAGCCGCGTGTACCCGTAGAAGTAGCTGCCCGCCTGTCCCGGAGAGCGGGACGTGTAGCGGTCAAGCTCCTGCCGGGCCATGGGTACGGACAGTCCCACCTGCTCGGTGAGGATGCGCAGGGCCTCCTCGGGTGAAATCTGTCCCAGGTTGAGCATGGGGTCCAGCATGGCGCGGGCCGCGCGCAGCAGGCGGAACTGCAGGGCGATGAACTGGCCGTCGAGGGGCTCGTACGGGAGCATCTCCGCCTCGGCGTAGAGCGCCCAGCCCTCGACGTTGACGGAGTTGAAGGCGAACAGGCTTCGCGCGAGCGACACGCCCCGCTCCATCATGGCGGCGAACTGGAGCTCATGCCCCGGGCGGCCCTCGTGGGCGGAGAGGCTCCAGGCCGCCGCCCCGAAGGAGAAGTCATCCGAGGGCCCGTTCTGGCCGCCTGCCTTCGGACTGCCCAGCGACAGCACGAACTGGCCCGGCTTCCCGCTCCCTCCCACGAAGTCGGGCAACTGCATGTAGGGGGCGGGGTGCGCGGCGCTCTCGGCCTCCGAGGCCATGCGCATCACCACCGGACGCGAGGGCAACTCCACCACCCGGTGCTTCGTGATCGACTTCTCCAGCTCGCCCAGCACCTCGCGGTAGTGCCCCTGGAGCTTCTCCCGGCCCAACTGCTCCTTCTTCAACGCGCGCAGCACACCGAGCGTGTCCGTGGCCGGCAACCGCCGGGCCTTCGCCACGAGCGGCGCCAGGGCCGCCAGCTGCGCGCGCAGCTCCACGAACGCCACCTGCGCGCGGCGCACCAGTTGCTCGGGCGGCAGGTCGATGCCCATCTGCCTCAGCTTGAAGGCATACAGCTCGGGTGGCAGGCGGACGTCCTCGCGCGCCCGGGGCAGCACCACCTCGCGCCGCCAGCGCGTGTCCTCCTCCACCTGCTTCTCGAGCGCCGCCAGGGCGGGCTCGGCGCCCTCGAGCTTGTACTCCGTGAACAGCTCCCGGATGCCCCGCACGTAGGTGGGGGCCTCGCGCATCGCCTGCTCCAGCGCCGGCTTCACCGGCCAGAGCCGGCCGGGCTGGGTGAGCCCCTCCTCGAAGCGTGCCCGGGCCAGGTGCGTCAACGGGGTGCTGCCCGGTTCCAGCCCCACGTAGCGCCGCAAGCGGGGCAGGGCGTGGGCACGGCGCTCGGGGGGCACGTCCTCCTGGAGCAGCTCGCGCAGGCCGAGGAACATCACCTGGGGCGCGTCCACCCAGTGCAACAGGTAGCGCTCCTGGAGCGTGGAGTCCTGGATTCCCTCCTCCACGGCATCCACGAGGATGCGCAGATCCTGGCGGACGTTCGGATCCTTCTCCGCCTCGAGCCGCTGCTCCAGGGTGGCCTTCGCCTGGGCCATGGCGGCGCGCTTGCGCCCGGCCACCCCGGGGCCCAGGTCCATCACCTGCTCGTCCCGCCCGGCCATGCCGAGCGCCGAGGCGTCCTCGGGGTCGAAGCGCGCCAGGAGCTCCAACAGCACCTGGGCATGGGCGTCACTGCGTGCCACCCACTCGGGCTTGCCCGCCTGGGGCCGTGCCAGGGCCGTGGAGGCCAGGAGGAAGAGCACCAGTCCCGCGATTCTCCGTGAAGCCATGTCATCTCCCGCCGGGGGTGAACCCCGGTCCGCCCTGTCCTGACGCGTCAATCGGTGGAGCCATTGCATGGGACGTCGCTCTTGCGAGCCTCGCCATGTCGCGAACATCATCCCCGCCCATGCCCGCTCCTTCCTATGTTCACGGTATCGGCACGACTCCGTTGCTCGGCGAGACCATCGGCCAGAACCTGCGCCGCACCGTCGAGCGCTGGGGTGACCGCGAGGCGCTCGTCGTCCTCTCCCAGGGCTATCGGGCCACGTGGCGCGAGTTCTGGGAGCAGACCACCCGGGTGGCGCGGGGCCTGCTCGCGCTCGGGGTGCGCAAGGGGGACCGGGTGGGGCTCTGGTCCCCCAACCGCTTCGAGTGGGTGGTGACCCAGTACGCGGTGGCGCGCGTGGGCGCCATCCTCGTGAACCTCAACCCGGCGTACAAGACGGCGGAGCTGGAGTACGCGCTCAACCAGTCCGGGACCGAGGTGCTGTTGTTCGCCCGGGGGTTCCGCCAGGCGAACTACCGGCAGATCCTGGACGAGGTGCGGCCCCGCTGCCCGGCCCTGCGCCTCTCGCTGATGCTGGAGAGTGACTGGGAGGCCCTGTGCGCGGGCGGCGAGGACGTGAGCGAGGCCACGCTCGCCGAGCGCGAGGCGTCGCTCCAGTTCGACGATCCCATCAACATCCAATACACCTCCGGCACCACGGGGTTCCCCAAGGGGGCCACGCTCAGCCACCACAGCGTGCTCAACAATGGCTTCTTCGTGGGCGAGACGCTGCGGCTCTCTCCCGAGGACCGGGTGTGCGTGCCCGTGCCCTTCTACCACTGCTTCGGCATGGTGATGGGCAACCTGGCCTGCTCGTCCCACGGCTCGACGCTGGTGATTCCGGGCGAGGCGTTCGAGCCGCTCGCGGTGATGCGGGCGGTGGGGGAGGAGCGCTGCACGGCGCTCTACGGCGTGCCCACCATGTTCATCGCCGAGCTGGACCATCCGCGCTTTGGCGAGTTCGACTTCTCCACGCTGCGCACCGGCATCATGGCCGGCTCGCCGTGCCCCATCGAGGTGATGAAGCAGGTGCGGTCGCGCATGAACATGCGCGAGGTCACCATCTGCTACGGCATGACGGAGACCTCGCCCGTGTCCACGCAGAGCGCGGTGGATGATCCGCTCGACAAGCGCGTCACCACGGTGGGCCGGGTGCACCCGCATGTGGAGGTGAAGGTCGTCGAGCCGGCGACGGGCGCGGTGGTGCCGCGCGGCTCGCCCGGGGAGCTGTGCACGCGCGGCTACAGCGTGATGCTCGGCTACTGGAACAACCCCGAGGCCACCCGTCAGGCCATCGACGAGGCCGGCTGGATGCACACCGGCGACCTGGCCACCCTGGACGAGGAGGGCTACGTGAAGATCGTCGGCCGCATCAAGGATCTCATCATCCGCGGCGGCGAGAACGTCTACCCTCGCGAGGTGGAGGAGTTCCTCCATACCCATCCGGTCATCAGCGAGGCCCAGGTCATCGGCGTGCCCAGTGAGAAGTACGGCGAGGAGGTCATGGCCTGGGTGAAGCTCAAGCCGGGCGCCACCGTCACCCACGAGGAGCTCACCCGCTACTGCACGGGCCGCATCTCCACCTTCAAGATTCCCCGCCACTGGAAGATCGTGGAGGAGTTCCCGATGACCGTGACGGGAAAGGTACAGAAATTCCGGATGCGAGAAGTTTCGGTGGTGGAGTTGGGGCTGGAGGCGGCCGCTTCCATCCGCACGGCGTGACGCGCGGGGCGGAATCTGAACTCTAATGCGGGCCGCCTCTCTCGTGCCCAGGAGCCTCGCCGGTGCACCCTTCGTCCTCCTCTGATCCCGGAATGGAGCAACTCCTGGCGTTGGCCCATCCCACGGATACCTGCCGGGGCATGTTCTTCAACGGCCTGCTGGACGCCGCGCGCTCCCTGGGCGGCGAGCCGCTGCGGGCCCGATGCTTCGCGGCCGTGGGGGAGCGCAAGTTCGTGGACTTCTTCAGCTACCCCATCACGGACTTCCTGCGCTCCATCTTCCTCGTCGCGCAAGAGCTCGGCCCGACGCATGGGGGCACCGAGGCCGTCCTGCGCCTGCTCGGGCGGCGCGCGACGACGGACTTCGCCCAGTCCACCGTGGGCAAGACGCTGCTCGCGCTCGCCGGCAATGATCCCGGGCGGGTGCTCGCCGCCGTCCCCAATGGGTGCCGGGCCTCGCTGAGCTATGGCGAGCGCTCGGTGGAGGTGCTGGGAGAAGGGCACGCCCGGTTCCTGGCGCGTGGGGACTTGCTGCCCCGGCCGTATAACGAGGGGATGATCGCCGCCGCGATCGAGCTCTCCTCGGCTCGCGACGTCCAGGTGCGGGGCGAGCGCCGGGGCGTGCTCGACGTCGATTACGACGTGCGCTGGTCGTGAGGGGCGCGTTATGGGAAGCGCCTGCCTGGCCGCTCTCCGTGTCGAGCCGTGACGGGCAGGCGCCCGGGGGGTGCTGGGGAACCCCGGAATACCTCCGGTTCGCGACATAATCCGCGCCTTCCACCCGTTGCGAGGGGATGAGGCTCGAAGCAGACGGAGAAACGAGGACGCGATGGGTGTGAAGTTGCTGCTGGCGGGCTGGTACGGACAGGAAGACGCGCTCTCGGGTCCCGAGGCCCCCCGTCCCTGGTTGCGGCGCGTGGAGGCCTGGTTGCGCGAGGCGGCGGGAGACGAGCTGGAAGGCGTGCGGGTGGTGGCGAGCGCGCAGGGTCCCATCCTCTTGTTGAGACTGCATCCGGCCGCGGACGACGTGGCCATCGTGGCCGCCGGACAGGGGCGGGTGGTGGTCTCGGCCAACACCTCCATGGCGGGGCCCGGCTATCACCGCTACCTGTGCGATCTGCTGCATTCCCTGGGTGATGCGCTCCAGGTGGACTGGGCGGACTCGGCCATCACCACCGCGGGCGTGGGAGACCCCACGGGTTATTTCCATACGGGGGACGCGAGCGGTATCGCTCCGCGCATGCTGGCCTGGCTCGGGGAGATGGCGGGCCGGGTGTTGGACTTCCGCAAGCAGGGCCACTCGGGGGCCATGTTGTCGCTGCGCGCCGGGCATGGCTTCGAGCACCCCGGGGCCGTGCTCACGCCCCTGGGGCCTCGCGACGAGGCGTGGCTGCGGGCCGTCCAGGAGGAGCCCTCGCGGGGTCAGGACATCTTCCCCTGGTGGGAGCCTGGCCGGGGCGCGGCGGAGAAGCTGGGCCGCGCGCTCAGCCGCATCTGGACGGAGATGGTGTGGCGTCCGCCGCTGCTCGAGGAGGAGCGCCAGCTCTTCCGCGACGTGGCCCGGTGGCTGGAGCAGGCGTGGCGGGAGGACCCGTCCCTGCCCTATCCCTGGCGCGAGTGGCAGCAGGTGCTGGGCTACCTGGGCAAGGGCGGGACGTTGGCCGAGGAGGTGTCCCGGCGCGCGTCGGCCGCTCCCTCGGGTCCGCTCATCGGCTACCGGCGCGGCTCGGTGCAGGTGACGCTGCCCCAGGGATGGGAGATCCGCATCCCCGGCTCGCTGGCCGAGCAGCGCCTGGCGGACGGCAGCTGGGTGGCGAGGGATCACCGCCGCAGCGTGCGCTTCCTGCCGTTGCAGGACATGGGGGGCATCGCCCCGGGGCCCGAGCAGGACTTGCCCTACGAGTTCCAACACCGGGGCGAGCGGGTGAAGGGCCGGGCCACGCTGCAGAGCGAGTCGGGGGAGTACCGGCTCACGGCGCTGTGCGAGGCCGGGGCGCACCGGGCCCTGTGTGTCGTCAGCTTCGATGATCCCGAGGAGCAGGACTGGGCGCTGGGCACCTGGCGCTCGTTGGATCACGCCGTCGCGGCGTGAGTCACGTCTCCGGGGGCACCGTCGCCAGTTCGGGGTACTTCGCCTCGGCGGTGAGCGGGCCCTCGCGCTGCTTGAGCTCGAGGGCGGCCTTCTGGAAGGCGCGCTCGTTGGCGGAGCGGGGGGGCCGTCTCATCGAGGGCTGGGGCGCGCTCGCGTGCGGTACCACGGTGGGGAAGGCCCGGAGGGTGGGCACGTCCGACAAGGCCTCGGCCACGCTGCGGATGCCCTGGGCGCGGCGGTGGTTGACCGAGGCCGAGTAGTCCTCGGGTCCCGCGCCGAACTTCTCGGCGAACAACTGCAAGAGCGAGGTGTGATCGAGCGAGCCGTGGAAGGCCCGGCCCGGCCGGACCCAGGGCGAGACGATCAGCCCGGGGACGCGGGGGCCCGTGGTGGTGAAGGGCCGGGTGTAGTGCGCTCCCGCGGGGATGGGCTGCTCGATGGGCAGGGGCGGCACGTGATCGAAGAAGCCGCCGTGCTCGTCATAGGTGATGATGAGCAGCGTGTGGGCCCACTTCTCCGGGTCGCGCGTGAGCGTCGTGTACAGCCGGTGCAGGAGCAGCTCGCCCTGGCTGACGAGCGCGAGCGGGTGGTTGCAGTTGGCGGGCTCGTCCGTCCAGGCGATGTCGTAGTAGCGCGGCTCGATGAAGAGCACCTCGGGAGCGGACCCCGGGGGCTCCTCGCGCAGGTCGCGCGCGAGCGAGTCGAAGGGGCGGTACTTGGAGCCCACCAGCTCCGTGAAGCGTCCGAACAGCAGGAAGAAGGGGGGGCCGTCGTAGTAGACGCGCCAGCGCACGTGGTGGCGCTCCAACCAGTCGAAGACATGGTCCCGGTGGGGCAGCAGACGGGACTCGGTGCGATCGATGAGGGTGTCCCCCGTGAAGGCCATGCAGCGGTTGGGCTGGGTGTCCGCCGGCAGGGGGGTGAACCAGCGGTCGCAGACGCAGTACTCGCGGGCGAGGAAGGAGGACATCCAGGCCCCCCGCGAGTCGAAGTAGCCCATGGGCGGCGAGTGCTGCGCCCGGTGCTGCGTATAGGTGACGTAGGCGTCGACGAAGCCCGACATGCGGAACTTGCCGCTCGCGCTCCGGGCCAGCTGCCGGGCCACGAGCTCCCGTTCATGGGGCGGATCCCGGATGACCGACGCCTCGTCCTCGATGAGGAAGGGGCGGTGGACGCGGTTCTCGAAGACGTTGGCGTAGCGCGGATTGACGTCCGGCTCGCGCAAGCCATCCACGTCCGGGTGGAGGTTCTCCAGCGACAGATGCCCGAGCAGATGATCGAACGACCGGTTCTCCAGCATCAGCAGGACGATTCTCTGGATTCCGTCGAGCGCGGCCATGGCGTCACCTCGGGCAGGAGAGTTGGAATTGGAGCAGCAGCCGTCCATCCACGGCTTCGAGCGCGTCCTCGCAGCGCTCGCCCTCGTCGAGCGGCAGCCGCAGCCGCCAGCGGCCCAGGGCCGGTTGTCCCTCGAAGGCGGAGGAGCGGGCTGTCTCGCCCAGCGTCGCGGAGGTTCCCGCCTTGTCCATCACCAGGGTGCGCGCGTTGAGGTTGCGCACCTGGCCGAGGAGCACCTGGGGGGACAGGTTGCCCTCCTCGAGGCTCAACGTGGTTTCCAGCACCCGCTCCTCGGTGCGGCACGTGAAGGGGCTCGGCTGGCCGCTGTCGACGACGCCGTACTCCACGGGGCGGGGAGGCGTGAGCACCTCGCTCTCGGTGAGCGCCGTCTTGGAGCCACGGGTGACTTCCAACCGGAAGCGCGTGGACTCCCGCACCGGGAGTGTCTGGGTGCCCGAGCGCGCCTTGTCTCCCAGGCCGGAGAGCGCGGGGATGGCCTCGAGCCAGGCCGAGCCGTTCGTGTCCCAGCTCAGGGTCACCGCGTCTCCCGGGCAGACGATGGAGGGCGTGGCGGTGAAGCGCAGGATCTGCGGTTTGGGACAGCCGGCGAGTCCAGCCGCCAGTGAGACGAGACCCATCGTCCATGCCCATCTCATGCGCGCACCTCTCTTGCTGAAGAGTCTTCCATGTCCCCCATCCGTGAAGACAGCCTTCGGGGCCCGAGGGGACGTAGAGTGGACAGCACGATGCCGGATGCGTCCACGCTCGCCGAATGGGGATTGCCGGGGCTGTTCCTCGTGGCGGTGATGGCCGGCTCGGTGCTTCCCGCTCCGTCCGAGGCGGTGCTGGCCGCCCTCATCTATGGAGGAGTGGGCCCGGGGTGGGCCGTGACGGTGGCCACCGCCGGCAACGTGCTCGGTGCGCTCACCGTCTATGCCCTGGGCCGCTGGGGAGCACGTGGCGAGGGCGGGGGCGTGGTGGGACGATGGCTCCAGCGCCGGAGCGCCCGGGAGGGTCCTCGTCTGCTCCGGGCCCGGGAGCGTCTGGCCACCTGGGGAGCGCCCGTGCTCCTGCTCGCCTGGCTGCCCATCGTGGGAGACGTCTTCGTGCTCGCGGCGGGCCTCGTGGGGGTGCGTCCCGGGCCTTTCGTCGCCTTCGTTTCACTCGGAAAGGGGCTGCGCTACCTCGGAGTCGCACTTTCTGTTCTCGCGGCGAGTCACACTGGAATTTCACAATGAGGCTGCGAGACGGGAGCGGGGACGATGGACTAAAAGTGCTCCCGTCCCTCACCGCCCGCGTCCCTCGCGGGCAGGAAGCACGCGATGCCACTGCGCTCCTCCTCTCCGACGCCCGCCCGTGCGGGCCGCTGGTTGCTCTGTTCCCTGCTGTCTCTGTCTCTCGCCGCGTGTGGGCAGGGAAGCGCCCCGCAGGCGAAGGAGGCTCGAGAGCTGTCCTCCCAGGGCGAGGTGCTGGGAGAGGCGCGGATCCGGCTGATGGCCGCCAACATCACGAGCGGCAACAACCAGAGCTATGACCCGGGCCACGGCATCCGCATCTTCCAGGGAACGAAGCCCGACGTGGTGATGATCCAGGAGTTCAAGTACGGCACCAACTCCGCCGTCGACCTCCGCGCTTTCGTCGACACCGCCTTCGGCTCGAACTTCTACTACTACCGGGAGCCGCAGTCGGGAGGCATTCCCAATGGCGTCATCAGCCGCTATCCCATCCTCGACGCGGGCGAGTGGGAGGATTCGAGGGCACCCGACCGGGACTTCGCCTGGGCGCGCCTCGACATCCCCGGGCCCAAGGATCTCTGGGTGGTGAGCGTGCACCTGCTCACCGCGGACAGCGGCACGCGCAACACGGAGGCGAAAGAGCTCGTCGGTTACATCCAGCAGCATGTGCCCGCGGGGGACTTCCTCGCCATCGCCGGTGACTACAACACCGACAATCGGAGCGAGTCGTGCTTCTCCACCTTCTCCGCCGTGGTGTCGCCGAGTGGCCCCCACCCGGTGGCTCAGGACAACAAGGAGGGCACCAATGCCAGCCGCGCCAAGCCGTATGACAACGTGTTGGTGAGCAACAACCTGCGTGCCTACCAGACGGCCACCGTCATCGGTGCCAGCTCCTTCAGCGCGGGCCTCGTCGTGGATACGCGTGTGTACTCGCCCATCGAGGAGATCGCTCCCGCGCAGAGCGGAGACAGCGGCTCCAGCAACATGCAGCACATGGCCGTCATCAAGGACTTCCTCGTGCCGGCGGATGACACCACTCCGGTTCCCACGGGACGCTTGACGGTGGTGGTTCCCAACGGAGGCGAGAGCTGGAGCGCGGGCAGCACCCACTCCATCGCCTGGACGGCGAGCGAGACCTCCCACGTGAAGCTCGAGTACACGACGGATGGGAGCACCTGGAACGTCATCTCCGAGAGCATCCCCGCCGCGGAAGGGGGCTACACCTGGCAGGTGCCGGCGTCGGCGACCACGAAGGCGCGCGTGCGCGTGAGTGATGCCTCCGCGGCGGCCGTCGCCGACACGAGCGACGCCGACTTCGCGATCACCAGCACTTCGCCCCAGGACACGCGCGCCACCATCACCCAGGAGACCGAGGGCAACAACTCCGCGGCGACCGCCAGTGGCCGGGTGGGGGCGGACAAGAACGTGAGCGGCGCCTTGTCCACCAGCGCGGACGTGGACTGGTTCGCCTTCAACGTGACCACGGCGGGCAGCGTCAAGGTGATGCTGAGCATGCCCGGCGCGCAGGACCTGGACTGGTCCGTGTACTCCGCGTCCGATCTGCTCTTCTCCGCGGCCTCCAGCGCCACCATGAGCAACCCCGAGGTGGGCACCTTCTCCGCCAGCGCCCCGGGCATCTACTACGTGAAGGTGGTGGGCTACGCGGGCGCGACGGGTGGCTACACGCTCAACGTGAGCGGCGCGGGCGTGCAGCCGTAGTCCCGTCTCCCCCCGCACGCACGAGGGCTCCCGGGCGACAGGCGTCGCGTCCGGGAGCCCTGGATGAAGCGCGCGCGAGCGGCCTCAGTGGGAGCGCGTGTCCTCGGACACGTGGTGGAAGTGGGCCTCGGAGGCCTCCCACTCCTCGCCCTCGGCCAGCGTGGGCGCGTTGTTCGTGCTGGGCGGCGTGGGCGGCGCGCCGGGGCGCTCATTGGGCCGGCCGTAGTCGCGCTCGTAGATGCGCACCACGGCGAGGAAGAAGGCCAGGATGAGCGGCCCGAGCAAGAGGCCGATGGCGCCGAAGGCGGCGAGGCCTCCGAGCAGCGAGAAGAAGACCAGGGCTCCGTGCATGTTCATGCCGCGCTTGGCCAGCAGTGGCTTGACGACATTGTCGGACAGGCCCACCACGACGACGCCCCAGGCGGCCAGGAAGATGGCCATGGCGGGATGGCCCGTGGCGAGCAGCAGCAGGGCGGCGACGATGCACACCGCGGCGCCGCCGATGGCTGGAATGAGGGCGAAGAAGAACGTCACCGCCGCGAAGAAGACGGGCACCGGCACGCGGGCGATGAGGTAGCCCACCAGCGCCGCCAACGCCTGCACCCCCGCGGTGGCCAGGGTGGACGTCAGCACCGAGCGGGTGACGCGGCGGAACTCGGTGAGCAATTCCGTCGTCTGCCCGCGCCGCAGCGGCGACACGCTCTCCACCCACGCGACGAGCTTCTCCCCATCCACGAGCAGGAAGTAGAGCGCGATGAGCATCATCGTCACCTGGAGCGCCACGCTTCCGGTGGCCATCACCACTCCGCCCACCGTCTGGGCCGCCGCGGCGCCCTGGGCCGACACGTGATCCTGCACGGTCTGCCACACGCTGGCGCTCTCCGTCTGGAAGCGGTCGAGCATGCGCGTGGCGGTTCCCCGCAGGGACTCGGGCACATAGGTCAGCAGACCCTCCAGGCCCCGCTGGTTGATCACCCCGGTGATGAAGTTCACCCCCTTGATGACCTCGGAGACGATGAAGGCGGTGAGGGCGGCGATGGGCGAGAGCAGCGCCACGATGATGCCCACCACGATGACGCCCGCGGCGAGCCCCCGCCGGCCCCGGAAGTGCCGCGTCAGCCAGTTCTGCAGGCTATTGAAGGCACCCGCCAGCACCGCGGCCAGGAAGAACGCTTCGAAGAAGGGGCGCGCGATGAGCCCCACCAGGGCGATGGACAGCAGGATGAGCCCGATGAAGACGCGGCGGGCTCCTTGTTCGGTGGCCATGACAGCACAATGCGAATGGTCCGCGTCGCGCGGTAGGGGTGGGTGTCATCCCATGGCTCGTTGTGTCTGGTTGTCCAGCGGGCTTCCACTCTCCGTGCTTCCTCGAACCGGTGGCTGGAGCGTTCACCTCCGGTCATTCATGACGGGAGGTGCGAAGGGGGTTGTGCCCGCGCGCCGTAGTAGGCTCGCTCTCCCGGCCCGCCCGGCGGGGACCTCCAGGAGGCCCATGGAACGCCTGCGCTTCTTCTTGAACGACCGCTCCATCGAGGAGACGGGGATCTCGCCCACCACCACGTTGTTGCGCTACCTGCGCGACCGGGTGCACCTCACGGGCACCAAGGAGGGCTGCGCCGAGGGGGATTGTGGTGCCTGCTCGGTGGCCATTCTGGAGCAGGATGGCCAGGGGGCGCCCATCCTGCGCGCGGTGAACGCGTGCCTGCTGCTCTTGCCCATGGTGCAGGGCAAGCGCGTCTACACGGTGGAGGCCCTGCGCGAGGGCGGCAAGTACCATGTCGTCCAGGAGACGCTGGCGCGCACGCTCGGCTCTCAGTGCGGCTACTGCACGCCGGGCATCGCCATGTCGATGCTGGAGGCCTGTCACCGCCGCGACCTGGACGAGCCCTGGAAGCTGGACGCGCAGATGTGTGGCAACCTCTGCCGGTGCACGGGCTACCGGCCCATCCGGGAGGCCGTGCGCGAGGTGGCCGGCCTGCGCCCCGGGGATCGCTTCGCCCGGGCGCTCGCCGAGACGCAGCCCGAGCCCATGGCGCTGGCATACGAGGCGGGTGCCCAGCGCTTCTTCACCCCGGACTCGCTGGAGGCGCTCTGGGACGTGCTGGACAAGCACCCCACGGCGCGCTTCGTGGTGGGGGGGACGGACCTGTCGCTGGAGGTGACCAAGCGCTACGCCGAGCCTCCGCTCCTGGTGTCGCTGGAGGCCGTGCCGGAGCTGCGCGTGCTGGAGCCGCGCGGCGGGGGACACCGGCTGGGCGCCACGGTGCGGCTGACGGACGTGGAGGACTACGCGCGCGCGGTGAGCCCGCCGCTCGAGCGCATGCTGCGCTACTTCGGCTCGCGGCAGATCAAGAACCGCGCGACGGTGGGTGGCAACCTGTGCACCGCCTCGCCCATTGGGGACATGGCGCCGGTGCTGCTCGCGCTCGGGGCCGAGGTGGTGTTGCGCTCGCGCGCGGGGGAGCGGCGGCTGCCGTTGGAGGACTTCTTCGTGGGCTACCGGCGCACGGCGCTCGCGGCGGGCGAGGTGCTCGCGTGCGTGGACGTGCCGGCGCAGCCCGAGGGGGCGCGCTCCCTGGCGTACAAGGTGTCCAAGCGGCGCGAGGCGGACATCAGCAGCGTGTCCGCGGGCTTCCGGGTGGTGGTGGACGGGGAGGGCAAGGTGGCCGAGGCGCGGCTGGCCTATGGCGGCATGGCGGCCACGCCCGCGCGGGCCCGGCGCACCGAGGCCGCGTTGGTGGGCCAGCCCTGGACGGAGGCCAGCGTGGAGCAGGCGCTGCCCCGGCTGCGGGAGGACTTCCAGCCGCTGTCGGATCATCGCGGCTCGGCGTGGTACCGCGCGCAGCTGGCCGAGAACCTCCTGCGCGGCTTCTTCCATGAAACGCTCTCCACGCCGCTGCCCCGGCTCGCGGAGCGTCACTCGGCCACGGTTCAGGTGAGGTGATCCGGATGAGTTCGCTTCCTTCGTCTTCCCCCGATTTCGCCTCCACCCCCGAGGGAGTGCCGGCCCGCTCGCCCCTGCATGCCCCGGCTCCGCACGAGAGCGGCCTGCGCCACACGAGCGGTGAGGCGCTCTACGTGGATGACATGCCGGAGCCGCGCGGCCTGTTGACGGGGCACCTGGTCACCTCGCCCCACGCGCACGCGCGCCTGCTGCGGGTGGACGCCACGAAGGCCCGGGCCCTGCCCGGCGTGGTCGCGGTGCTCGTGGCCGGGGACATTCCCGGTCACAACCAGGTGGGCCCCGTCATCCAGGACGAGCCCCTGCTGGCCGACGGCGAGGTGCACTTCGTCGGGCAGACGGTGGCGCTGGTGTTGGCGGAGGGGGCGAGCGTCGCCCGCCGGGCCGCCGCGCTGGTGGAGGTGGAGTACGAGCCGCTGCCCGCGTTGCTCTCGGTGAAGGCGGCGGTGGAGGCGGGGGCCTTCCTGTCGGAGCCGCACGTCATCCGCCGGGGCGCGCCACGGGACGCGCTCGCCGCCGCGCCGGTACGTCTGTCCGGCGAGTGCATGACGGGGGCACAGGATCACTTCTACCTGGAGACGCAGGTGACGCTCGCGGTGCCGGGCGAGGACGGCGCGGTCCACCTGTGGTGTTCCACCCAGCACCCCACCGAGGTGCAGACGCTGGTGGCGGAGGTCCTCGGCACGGGGCGGCACCAGGTGGTGGTGGAGGTGCCGCGCATGGGCGGAGCCTTCGGCGGCAAGGAGACGCAGGCGGCGCCCTTCGCGTGCCTGGCGGCCCTGGGCGCGCGGGCCACGGGCCGGCCGGTGAAGGTGTGGCTCAACCGGGACGAGGACATGGCGCGCACCGGCAAGCGCCACCCCTTCTGGGGCCGCTACGACGCGGGCTTCGATGAGACGGGGCGGCTGCTCGCGCTCGTGGTGGAGCTCGTCTCCGATGGTGGGTGGAGCACGGACCTGTCGCGGGCGATCCTCGATCGGGCGCTCTTCCACCTGGACAACGCGTACTTCGTTCCGGAGCTCGAGTTCACCGGCCGGGTGGCGCGCACGAACCTGCCCTCCAACACGGCCTTCCGCGGCTTCGGTGGGCCCCAGGGCATGTTCGTGATGGAGGAGGTGCTCAACCACGCCGCCGAACGGCTCGGCTTGGATCCCGCCAGCGTGCGCGAGCGCAACTACTACCGCGACGCCCCGCACCACCTCGCCCCGTATGGCCAGGCGGTGGTGGGCAACCGCCTGTCGCGGCTGCACTCGGAGCTCATGGCCTCCAGCGACTACGCCCGGCGCCGCGCGGAGATCGAGGCCTTCAATGCCGCCTCGCGCTGGACGAAGCGGGGCATCGGCTTCCAGCCGGTGAAGTTCGGCATCTCCTTCACCACGGGCTTCCTCAATCAGGCCGGGGCGCTGGTGTCGGTGTTCACGGATGGCAGCGTGCAGCTCAACCATGGCGGCACGGAGATGGGGCAGGGGTTGCACACGAAGATGCGGGCCGTGTGCGCGCACGAGCTGGGCGTGCTCCCCGAGCGCGTCCGGGTGATGCACACCGCCACGGACAAGGTGCCCAACACCTCCGCGACGGCGGCCTCCAGTGGCTCGGACCTCAATGGCCAGGCGGTGAAGCAGGCGTGCGAGGTGATTCGCGAGCGGCTGCGCCCGGTGGCCGCGCGGTTGTTGAAGCTGGAGTCGCTCGGGGACCTGGCGGCGATCGCGTTCTCCGGGGGCCAGGTGTTCCACGCCGCGCGTCCCCTGCGCACGGTGCGCTTCGCCGAGGTGGTCCATGCCGCCTACCTGGATCGCGTCTCCCTGTCGGCCACGGGGTACTACGCCACTCCGGACATCACGTATGACCGCTCGACGGGGCGCGGCAAGCCGTTCCACTACTATGCCTTTGGCTCCGCGGTGGTGGAGGTGGAGGTGAGTGGCCTCACCGGTGAGCACCGGGTGCGCCGCGTGGACGTGCTGGAGGACGTGGGCACCTCGCTCGTGCCGAGCATCGATCGGGGCCAGGTGGAGGGCGGCTTCATCCAGGGCCTGGGCTGGCTCACGAGCGAGGAGGTGCTCTTCGACGCGAAGGGTCGGCTCGTCACGCACTCGCCGGACACGTACAAGATTCCGGCGGTGGGGGACGCGCCCGAGGACTTCCGCGTCCACCTGCTGGAGCGTGCGCCCCAGGACAACACGATTCATGGCAGCAAGGCGGTGGGAGAGCCCCCCTTCATGCTGGCCCTGGGGGTGGTGACGGCGCTGCGCCAGGCCATCGCCGCCTTCGGTCCTCCACGCACCCCGGTGTCACTCGCCTCGCCCGCCACGCCCGAGGCCATCCTCCGTGCGGTGGCGGCGGTGAGGGCGGCCAGTTAGACAAGGGCTCTCTCCACCCCCGAGGAGCCCATGTCGTCCAGACACCTGGTTGATCCCGAGCTGTTGCCCCTGCTGGACTCGTTTCCCGTGATGACGCTGGCGCGCGAGACGCTGGCCGAGCAGCGGCAGACGGCGGCCCAGTTGTTTCTCTCCTCGCCCAAGCCGGAGGTTCCCGAGGTGGAGACCCTCGAGCGCCGCGTTCCGGGTCCAGCGGGAGCACCCGAGGTCCGTGTCCTCGTGTTCAGGCCTCGGGCGGCGGGGGAGCGGCGGCCCGCGCTGCTGCACATCCACGGAGGTGGCTACGTCATGGGCTTGCCCGAGATGTCGGGCGCGCGCAACGCGCTGCTCGCGAAGCAACTCGATTGCGTCATCGTCTCGGTCGACTACCGCCTGGCGCCCGAGACTCCCTTCCCGGGCCCGGTCGAGGACTGTTACGCCGCGCTCAAGTGGCTGCATGCGAATGCCGACGGGCTGGGCGTGGACACGCGGAGGATCGCCATTGGCGGCGAGAGCGCGGGCGGTGGGCTCGCCGCGGCGCTGGGACTGCTCGCGCGTGACCGGGGAGAAATCTCCATCATCTTCCAGTGGCTCCAATACCCCATGCTGGATGACCGGACGGTCGTCCGGGAGACGTCTCCCCTGCTGGGCGAGTTCGTGTGGACGCGGGCCGCGAATCGCTTCGGGTGGACGAGCCTGCTCGGCCGCGAGCCAGGAGGCGAGGGCATCTCTCCCTACGCCTCGCCCGCCCGGGCCGAGAAGCTCACGGGCCTGCCGCCCACCTTCCTCAACGTGGGCTCGTTGGATCTCTTCTTCGAGGAGGACCTCGAGTACGCGCGCCGGCTGGCGAGCGCGGGGGTGCCCGTCGAGTTGCACGTGTACCCGGGCGGATTCCATGGCTTCGATGTGTTCGCCCAGAGCCGCTTGGGAACGCGGGCGCATCACGATGCCACGGAGGCGCTGCGGCGCGCGTTGTCGCGCGCCTGACGGACGAGGCTAGGCCCCGAACGCGCCGCGCAGGGGCGTGAGGGACTGGAGCCACCCGCTTCGGCTCTCCTCGCGCGCTTGCCTCTCCTGGGGCAGGCCGCGGCCCAGCACCTCGAAGAGCGCATACACGCTTCGTACCGCGCGCGAGGACTCGTGGAGGAGCGCCTCGCGCGCGCTCGCGCTCAGGGTCAGCTGATCCAACGTGTCGAGCAGGTGCGCGCGGTAGGCCTCGCCATCCAGGTGGGTGGCGTGGCGCAGGAAGACCGTCCCCGTCGAGCCCCGCAGTCCGAGTGCCCGGGCGAGGCCGCCGCCTGTCTGTCCCTGTCCGGGCAGCGCCGTCGCGTAGAGCGCCCAGGCATGCGCGGCGAGCAACTCCGGCGCCTCGTCGCACAGCAGCCCCAGCCGCTCCACGGTGGGGGCCGCGTCCTGGCGGCGCGCGCTCGCGTACCAGCCCGGGCCCAGCAGGGCGCGCAGGTCGTCCTGCAGCAGCTCGTTGCACCACAGCTCGGGCAGGCACAGCGGGCCCACCACCGGGTGCTGGCGGTGCCACATGAGGGCCCACTCCAGCTCCGCGTAGATGGCCTGGAGGCAGGACAGCCAGCGCACATAGGCGCCGCGCTCCAGCGTTCCACGCGCGAGCCTCCGGGCGAACGCCGTCCCCGCCACCGCGCGCAGCTCCTCGGCGGTGGCCCGCCGCAGCAACTCCGTCAGGGGGCTCATTGCTTCCACTCGCTGGAGGGCGTCACCGGCGCGGCCTCCTTCTCCGTCACACCCGCCAGGGCTCGCAGCGCGTCGCCGATGGTGTGCCACGTCGCATGCAGCGTGTCCGCGTCCAGGCGGATCGTCATCGGCCCGAGGCTCAAGTGGATGTGCCCGCACGAGCAGCGCGCCACTTCCGCGCTGGGTCCACGGGCCAGGAGGGTGCGGCAGCAGGTGGGCGGGGACATGCGGTTCTCCTCGGCTTTCGCCGTTGTTGATTCTGATTATTAATTTCAAAATCAAGATGCACCGGAACGGGGGTGGAGTCAATGGCCCGCGCGCGCGAGTGTGAACGGGGCTTCTCCCCGGAGGGGCGGGCGTGTCAGCTTGTGCCCATGTTGCTGACCGCTCCGCTGACCACGTCCCGGCTGTTGCTGCGCGAGTTCGAGGAAGAGGACTGGCGCGCCACCCACCCCTACGAGTCCGACCCCGAGGTGATGCGCTACCAGTTCCATGACGTGCGCACGCCGGAGGAGAGCCGGGACTACATCCGCCGCGTGAGGGCCCTGGCGCTCGAGACGCCCCGGCGGGTGTATGACCTGGCGGTGGTGACGCGCGAGGGGGGGCGGCTCATCGGGCGCTGCGGCATGCGCATCACCGATGCCGAGCAGCGCGAGGGCACGCTCTGGTACATCCTCCATCGCTCCGAGTGGGGCCGGGGCTACATCACCGAGGCCGCTGGAGCGCTGCTGGACTTCGCCTTCGGCCCGCTGGGCCTGCACCGCATGTTCGGCGACTGCGATCCGCGCAATCCCGGCTCCTTCCGGGTGATGGAGAAGCTGGGCATGCGCCGCGAGGCGCACTTCCGGGAGAACGCCTTCATCAAGGGCGAGTGGTGTGACTCGCTCATCTACGCGGTGCTGGACCATGAGTGGCGGGCCCGGGCGGCGGCCCGCGTGGGCGGGTAGCGGCAGGAGGAGGGGAGCGCGCGCATGGCGAGGAAGCCGAAGGTGCCCCGGTGGTTGGAGGCCGCGCGCCGGCGTCAGGCGCCGGTGCCCGAGGGAGAGCGCGCGGAGTGGCTGGCCCGGGCGTTGGGCCGGGCGGGGGTGTTGCCCCGGGTGGAGGCGGAGCGGGCCATTCGCGAGGGGCGGGTGGAGGTGGACGGGCGGGTGGAGCGGGATCCCTTCGCGCCGGTGCATGCGCGCGGCGAGGTCCGGCTGGACGGGCGGCCGTGCGCGCTGGGGGCGCGGACGCGGGTGCTGATGTTCCACAAGCCGGCGGGCGTGGTGGTGCACGGCAGCGATCCCGAGGGCGTGGGGACCGTCTTCGAGCGGCTGCGGGACGTGCTCCCGCCGGAGCTGCGGGGCTACGAGTGGTACGCGGTGGGGCGGTTGGACCGTGACACCACGGGCCTGCTGCTCTTCACCAACGAGGAGCGGCTGGTGGCGCACGCGACGTCGCCGGAGACGCACCTGCCCAAGCGCTACGTGGCGGGGGTGGAGGGCCTGCCCTCGGAGGCCGCGCTCCATCGGCTGCGCGAGGGGCTCGTGCTCGACGACGGTCCGACGCGGCCGGCCGAGGCGCGGTTGCGCGCTCCCGGGTGCGTGGAGCTGGTGCTCACGGAGGGCCGGCACCATCAGGTGAAGCGGATGCTCGCGGCGGTAGGGCACCCGGTGCGCGAGCTGCACCGCGAGGCGGTGGGTCAGGTGTCCCTGAACGTGCAGGCGGGAGGCTGGCGCGAGCTGTCGGAGTCCGAGGTGGCGGAGGGGCTCGGCTTCGCACCGGGGAGCGCGAGCAGCTCGGACACGGTCACGAAGCGGTAGCCCTGGGCGCGGAGCTTCTCCAGGACGAGGTCCACGGCCTGGAGGGTGCCCGGCTTGTCGCGGCCCCCATCGTGGAACAGGAGGATGGAGCCGGGCCGCACGGTGGCCATGACGCGGGAGGTGAGCAGTGCCACGTCCTGGGTCTCGTCGTCCCGGGGCACCACGTCGAAGAGGATGTCCTTGCGGTGGCCGCGGGCGAGCAGCCACGGAAGGACGAGCAGCTTCTTGCCGTAGGGGGCGCGGAAGAGGATGTCTCCCTGGACGCCCACCGCGCGCAGCAGGGCGTCCGTCTTGTCGATCTCCTGCCGCACGTAGGACGGCGACTTGAAGATGAGCCGGTGGTGCGAATACGAGTGGTTGCCCAGCTCGTGTCCCTCGGCGAGGGCCCGGGCCGCGAGCTCCGGGTGGCGTTCGAGGTTCTGCCCCACCAGGAAGAAGGTGGCCTTCACGCCGTGGCGCTGGAGGATGTCGAGGACGGCCTCCGTCTGACCGGGCTTCGGCCCATCATCGAAGGTCAGCGCCACGACGCGCTCCGAGGTGTCCACGCGGGCATGGAGTTCGCCGAACACCTGGAATGTCCACGACCGTGAGAGTTGCCACGCGCCCGCCAGGAGGACCAGCACGCCCAGTGGTATTGCTATCACCCAGCGCATCCATCGTTTCCGCGTCATGGGTCCGCTCCCATTGCAGGAGTCGCGCCGCGACACGCTCCGAGTGAACGCCGTGCCCGTGTCTCCGCATGGCCACACCGGTGAGGGGCTTGGGGGCCGTTTCGAGGCAGGTCTGCCACACCTTCAGCAGGGTGAGAGACGTCCAACCCATGAGCCAATGCATGGAAAACCAGATGGCGCGGCGGGCGGGGTTTTGACTCCCTGCGCCATCCTTGCGTGGGATTTTTTTTACTTCTACGGTTGCCCCCCCGCGTTGGCTTGCCACGGCTGGCAGGGAGCCTCCATTCCCTCGCATCCGCGGAATCCGCGCGCCCCCGACACACTGGAGCTGGACATGCAACGGTTGTTCTCGCGGCAGAAGAGTCTTTCTCTCGCCGCCCTGCTTCTATTGCCACTCGCGGCCTGTAACCCCGATCCCACTCCGGGGCCCGACGACGCGGGAACCACCAACCCCCCTCCCACCGACGCGGGCACCGACGCCGGTACCCCCGATGACTGGCCGGCCATCCAGAGCGCGATCCCCAAGGACCCCGAGCTCGAGAAGCGGATCGACACCCTGCTCTCGAAGATGTCGCTCGAGGAGAAGGTCGGGCAGATCACCCAGGTGGAGATCTCCAACGTCACCCCGGACGAGGTGAAGCAGTACCACCTCGGCTCCGTGCTCAACGGCGGTGGCGCGTGGCCCAACGGCAAGAAGGGCTCCACGGTGGCGGAGTGGAACGCGCTGGCCGATCAGCTCTGGGCGGCCTCGGTGGATCCGGCCAACGGCCAACGCATCCCCATCATCTGGGGCGTGGACGCGGTGCACGGGCACAACAACGTGAAGGGCGCCACCCTCTTCCCGCACAACATCGGCCTGGGCGCCGCGAATGATCCCGAGCTGGTGAAGCGCATTGGCGAGGTGACGGCGCGTGAAGTGGCCCAGACGGGTCTGGACTGGGCCTTCGGGCCGACGGTCGCCGTCGTGCGCGATGACCGCTGGGGCCGCACCTACGAGGGCTACTCCGAGGACCCCGCCATCGTCGAGTCCTTCGCCGGCAAGATCGTCGAGGGGCTCCAGGGCCAGCTCGGCAAGGACGCGAAGGCGAACGAGAAGGTGATCGCCTCGGTCAAGCACTTCCTGGGCGACGGCGCCACGAACGAGGGCAAGGACCAGGGCGTCACCCGGTTGACGGAGAAGCAGCTGCGCGACATCCATGGCCGCGGCTACTTCACGGCGCTCGCGGCCGGTTCGCAGACGGTCATGGCCTCGTTCAACAGCTGGCAGGACGCGGCCCAGGGCGAGACCGCCAAGGCCTACAAGATGCATGGCAACAAGTACCTGCTCACGGACGTGCTGAAGACCAAGATGGGCTTCGACGGCTTCGTCATCTCCGACTGGAACGGCATCGGGCAGATCACCCGGAACAACAGCGACTCGCCCCGGGACTGCACCAACGGTGACTGCCCGCAGGCCATCAACGCCGGCGTCGACATGGTGATGGTGCCCTACCGCACCGATTGGAAGCCCTTCATCACCAACACGATCGCCTCCGTGAAGAATGGGGAGATTCCCCAGGCGCGCCTGGATGACGCGGTCCGCCGCATCCTGCGCGTGAAGCTGCGCTTGGGCCTCTTCGAGAAGCCCAAGCCCTCGGAGCGCAACGCCTCGCACGAGATTGGCACCGCGGAGAACCGGGCCGTGGCCCGGGAGGCGGTGCGCAAGTCGCTGGTGCTCCTCAAGAACAACGGTGGCACCCTGCCCCTGGCTCGCTCGGCCAAGGTGCTCGTGGCGGGCAAGAGCGCCGACAACCTGTCGAACCAGTCTGGCGGCTGGTCCATCACCTGGCAGGGCACGGACAACACCAACGCCGACTTCGGCGGCGGCACCACCCTGTGGGAGGCCATCCGGAAGATCGCCCCCAACGCGAAGCTGGACACCAGCGCGGATGGCGCTCAGGCGGACGCGAGCTACGACGTCGCCGTGGTCGTGATTGGCGAGACGCCCTACGCCGAGGGCAATGGCGACATCGGCAAGACCAAGACGCTGGAGCTCGCCCGGCTGCGCCCGGAGGACTACACGCTGCTGCAGAGCCTCAAGGCCAAGGGCGTGAAGAAGATCGTCACGGTGCTCTTCTCCGGCCGTCCGCTCTACACCAACAAGGAGCTCAACGTGTCCGACGCTTTCGTCGCCGCGTGGCTGCCCGGCACCGAGGGCGAGGGTCTGACGGACGTGCTGTTCCGCAAGGCCGATGGCACCATCGACCACGACTTCCACGGCAAGCTCTCCTTCTCGTGGCCCAAGGCGTCCTGCCAGGTGTCGATCAACAAGGGCGATGCGAACTACGATCCGCTCTTCGCCTATGGCTACGGCCTGACGTATGCCCAGACCCAGGAACTGGGCGCGTTCGAGGAGAAGACCCAGACCAACGGCTGTGGCGTGGAGCCGGGAGACGGGAGCACCACCAACCTCCCGCTGACCCTCTTCGAGCGCGGCAACCAGGATGACTGGGTGATGCGCATCGGCGCGCCGTCCAACTGGGGCGGCATCGACGTGCGGCAGGGCACCAGCAACACCACGAGCCTGGCTCCCAATGAAATCAGCGTCACCCCGGTGGACGACGAGGGCGGGCTCCAGTGGGCCGCGGTCAACGTCAAGTTCAGCGGCACGGGGCAGGTGTACATGCAGAACAAGAACGGCAACGAGGGCCGCAACCTCCAGCCCTACCTGAACTCCAAGGGCGCGCTCGTCTTCGCGGTGAAGGTGAACACGGCGCCGAGCGCCCAGGTGAACCTGTCCACGCACTGCATCTACCCGTGCCAGGGGGAGATCCAGATCACCGAGACCCTCAAGGGCCTGGCGGGCAAGGGGTGGAGCGAGCTGGCGGTTCCGCTCCAGTGCTTCGCGGACAAGGGGCTGGACTTCGGCCTCGTGAACTCGCCCTTCCTGCTCTACACCTCGGACACGCTGGACGTGACGCTCGCCAGCATCCGCTGGGAGCCGAACCGGGCGGGCAACGTGAGCTGCACGAGCACGCCTCCCGTGACGCCCATCGCCATCACCGATGACAAGGACGCCTACGTCAACGGCGTGTCCGACACCGCGCTCTTCGCCACGCCCAACGCATGGACCAGTGGGACGACGGGGACGGTGACGCTGAATCCCGCGTTCGACATCGGCGGGGGGGAGAAGGTCATCGACGTGGTGATGAGTGGCCTCAAGGAGGGCGGCGGCAACGGTGGCATCGCCTTCGGGGTCAAGGATCCGAACCTGCTGGACGTGTCGGCCATCGCCGAGACGGGCGGCGTGCAGTTCGAGGTGCGGGTGCTCGACTACGGACAGACCACCCAGGATTTCTGGGTGAAGAGTGTCTGCGACCGCAAGCCAGACTCCTGCACGACGGGTGACTTGAAAAACCTGCTGGGACACCCGGCGGTGGGGTCGTGGACGACGGTGAAGATGCCGTTCTCCAGCTCGGCCTACCCGGCCACCTGGAACAAGACCAAGGTCAGCGCGGTCTTCGAGATGCTGCCCGCCTGGGGTGACCAGGGCGGCAACATCCACTTCCAGGTGCGCAACGTCCGCATCAAGAAGCAGCTCCAGTAGCCCTCACGGGTGATCGCGGGCCTGGCCGGCGCGTCATTGCGGCGCCTGGCCGGGCTCGCGGGTCTCATCCTTCTCAGGAGCGGTGCCGTTCGGCGACGCGGTAGAGCTGGGTGAGGGAGAAGTCCAACAGCGACTGGCACGAGCGCATGTAGCGCGAGGCCCGAACGAAGGGCAGCCAGGCGCGCCCACCCACGAGCACCTGGGTCTCCTCGAGCTTCTGGCGCGGAATCCACTGGCCGCCGAGGTGGCGCACGAGCACCTCGCCCAGGTACGCGCCAATGGCGGGCACCGCGTGAGCGTCGATGTGTTCCCGCTCGAAGACTCTCGGAAACTCCTCCTGCCAGAAGTGGAAGTCCACGTCCGTGAGGGACTCGGGAGATGCATCGAAGACGGAAGGCACCTTCGAGTGGAGCAGCGCCACGAGGAGTTCGGCGAGATAGCTGTAATGCGCGCGAGCCCGCTCAGGGTCGTCCACGTCCGGAGGAAGGGCGGAGTTGGCGGGGAGCCACTCGTCGGGCTCGGGCGGGCGCCACGCGTTGAGTTCGGCGATCTTCCGCTGGCGTTCGTGACTGGCTACACCCTCCACCACTCGATGGAGAACGGGCGCCACATCTGGCTGAAAGCGGGGTTCCACGGGGGCCAGCGTGGCGCTGCGCCCATGCAAGGCTCGCAGCACGGTGTCGAAGTTCAGGTCTGGCCGGAGGTGGACATGCGCGCGGGCCTGGGCCTCACGAGCCTCGTCACTGGCGAAGTCCGCGGCGGTGGGCCAGGTCACCAGGAGGACGGAGCCATTGGGCAACTCCTCCACCCGCCAGGCCGGCGTGGAGAGCATGCGTGCACGGCCGACGGTTTCCACCAGCTTTGGGCCAAAGACGTTGATCCAGGACACCTCATAGATTTTGTCGAACCCGTCTCGTATGGAGGTCTGCATCTCGCGGCCGAAGCGGGGCTCGCCCGCCAGTTCTGCGTCATCCTCGCTGTGGGCTGCGGCGTGGGTGACCGGGTAGTGAGAGGCCCAACTGCGCACCATCTCCACGAATTGGCGACAGCGCTCCGCCTCCGCGAAGAAGGAGAGCGGCTTCACCTTGAGCCGGATGTCCAATTCAGGGGGGCGTGGAGGGAGCCAGAGCCAGAGCCGCATCTCCAAGGCGGGCCACTTCGTCCGGTAGAGTCCGAGGGCCGTGCTATCCCCCTCGCGCCGCTCCTCCAATGCCTTCCAGAAGGAAGGGCGGGAGTATTTGCGTTGTCGCTTGCCGTTGACAACGTCCGGCATCCACTCGCCCGCGTACGTCTCGAGTGACTGGAGGAAGGATTCCAGAGCACGTTCCAGTTCAGCCCGCGAGTCAACGGTCCCCTTGAAGGTGAGCCGGAGGCCGTCCTCATCCCTCATCTCCAGTACCTTCATTGGAACAGCACCTCCACACCTGGAACCTTCTTGTTGACCATGTTCAGGGCTGCATCCAGGTCGCCTACCTTCTTGGGCTTGAGGTTGCCACCCTCATAGATGAGACGGACTCTCGAAACTCGCACCTCGCTGCTTCCCGTGAGAAGGGATTGGAGAGAGGGTCGACGGATATTCAGCATTTCACCGTAATTCAGCAGGGCTTCTCTCGCATCTTCGATCATCTGTGCTTCCAGTGCCTCGTACTTCAACGCCGAGAGGTCGCGGCTCTTGACGCTCCAGGTCTCCACGCGAGGTGGCCGTCCGGCGAATTCGCCCGTTTCGATGACGAGCACATCCGCGAAGCGCAGGCCGGGACCCGGCTTCATCACGCCCACATTCGTCTCGATCCGGGGCTGGTTGAAGTCCCCGAGGAAGCGGCGTTGTGCCCGAGGCAGTTCCGCATCGGCGCGCAGCAGTTTCAACAAAGCTCGTTCGAAGGCCAGCCCTCGGGTGAACCACCCCCGCATGGACTCGTAGGGCTCCCAGCGCAGCGGCCCTTTGGTTGCCTTGCCCTGCTGTAACTCTCCGAGACGCTTCTCGTAGTAGGCGACGTACTCGGGCCAGCGCGGGTTGCCCTCGGCCCCGGGTGGAGGAGCGTCCATCGCGGGACGTTGTTGCTCCAGCACCGCGACGTCCTTGGGCAGACGCGGGCCCGTGGCCTCCAACTCCACCAGCGCCAGCCGGGCTTCCACCACCTCGCGGGTGAGACCCACCCCCTCGTCCACCAGCGAGGCCAGGGTTTCGGTGCGCCCCGTGCCAACGGCTCTCCTCGTCGAGGAGCCCGTGGCCTCGGGTCTGGCCTTGGACATTACCGCCTGGGCCCTGGCCACGTCGCCTCGGGCCTCGCGCAGCGCCAGCGCGGCGTCCATGCCTCCCACGGCCACGAAGCGGCCCGCCTCGCGGCTGGCTTGAATGTCCCGGGCCAGCTCACGCAGCCCGTCCACCCCCAGCCGTGCATTCCACTGCCGCACCACCTCCAGGAGGGCTGGCGGGCGTGATTCGGGCAGGGCGCGCAGGCCCTTGCCTCCGGCGTACAACGCTCCCACCAGGAGCGCGGGGGCCAGCTCGCGCGTGGCCTGCTCGTACTGGCCCTGGGCCAGCGAGGCGAGGCCCTGGGTGGTGCCGACGCCCAGGTAATAGAAGCCCAGGGGCACGCCGAAGGTGAGCGAGTCGAAGCTGCCCAGCACCACGCGGCCCGGAGCGAAGTGCTGCCAGGCCAGGGCGAGCTCCACCTCGTGCAGGGCCTGGCGGTAGGGGGGAGGCAACTGCTCGCGCCGGGCGCTCATCTCCAGGTAGCGCTGGCCGTCAATGGCCTGGCTGGTGGCGAGGGCGTCCCGAGCGGCGCGGCCCAGGCCCCGCAGCACGTCACCGGCCCGCTCGCCGCGCTCGGGGAAGGCCGAGAGCGGAAGGCCGCGCCGTTTCAACTCCTCGCGCACGGTGGGCATGAGCCCCAAGGTCTGGCCCAACAGCTTGTCGCGGGCCAACAGGCGCAACAGTGCGTCCAGCTCGTCGTCGTGCGTCGAGTGCAGCACGTAGAGGGCGAACACCTCGGCATAGGCGAGGCCATAGCGCTCGGTGACGGCGAGGAGGAAGGCGGCGCGCTTGCGCTGGAGGATGCCGACGGCGTCCTCGCGCACGGGCCCCAGGGCGCCCAGGCGCACCGCGCTCCAGTCATCCAGAGCCTCCAGCAGCCGGGGCATGTCCACGCGCTGCTGCAGGGCGACGTACTCGGCGGGCGAGGTGCACGCGAGGAAGGGGGCGAGCCGTGGCTCCGCCTTGCTGAAGGAAAGGGTCGCTCCACCACACGCGTGCGCGCACCCCCTGGCGAGCGGAGCGCTGGTGGCACACCCGGTCAGCAGCAGGAGTCCCGCCGTGAGCAGGAGCGCCAGGCCCATGCGTGTCATGACCAAAGGGCGAGCGGGCAGGGGGCGTGTCATGCGGCCCCGGACATAACACCGTCCGGTGGGCCGCTGGCACTCTCACGGCTCGTCGATGGAGGCACTCCTCACGCCGGGAAGCGCGCCGCGCAGTCCCTCGAGCAACTGGAAACCATCCATCCGCTCCGGCAGGGCGAGCTCGAAGACGGCGGTGCCTGCCCGGGACGCCGGCACTTGTTCGAGCGCGAGCATGCGTGCGTCGGGGTGCAGGGCCCGCAGCGGGGGCAGGGCGGCTCCCAGGTCCTCCACGCTCAGCGACAGCTTGACCCACTGGGGGCGGCGCTGTGCCGTCAGGTCCAGCGCGACGAGGACGGCGCCGAGGAATCCGGTGGCGCAGATGGCCACCCGGAAGGCGCCGAGGCCACAGGACATGCCCACGCCGATGAGCACGAACATGACGGCCGCGTCGCGCGTGTCCTTGATGCCCGAGCGGAAGCGGATGAAGCCGCCGAGCCCCACCAGTCCGAAGGCGCGCGACATGCTGTCTCCAATCACCGTCGTCATCACCGCGCCGGCCACGGCGATGAGCAATTGGGTATGCGCGGTCTCCTGGGGCATCACGGGGGCGGACGGCATCCACCGGCGCCAGGGCCGGTAGGCCAGGAGCGCGCCGAGCACCAGGGCGAGGCTGAAGCGCAGCAGGGCCTCGGGGATGAACAGCTCGTGGGGATCCGACACGTCCGTGCGCGTCAGCATTTCAAGCGGTGGCATGACGCCGCTCCTGTCCAGGGTGTGCCGCCACCCGCGCCGCCTGCCGCAACAGGGCGAAATCCCGGGGATGGTCCGTGAGCAGCCGGGAGATGAGCTCCTGTCCCCGCGCACTCGAGGCCAGGGGCCCCATGCTCTTCACCGTGGCCGCTGGCCACGTGTCCGCCAGCGCCTGGCGCAGCCGCCATGCCGTGGCTCCGTCCATCCCCTCGAAGGACTCCAGGGCCTCCTCGCAGGAGACACCGAAGGACTCGCGCAGGGCCCAGGCCCGAGGGTTGTTCAACCCCCGCAGGGACTCGAGGACGAGCCGCGAGGCCCGCCCCGCGTGCTGTTCGCGCAAGGCCCACGCCCGCTCGCTGTCGAGTCCCTCCAGGGTGCGCAGCACGGCATCCGGCGCCACCTCCCATGCCCGTTCCCGCCAATCCCAGGCGGGTGCGTCATCCACGCCCCGGATGGACCGGCAGGCGATGCGCGCCACCTTCTCCTGGTCGAGCGCCGCCTGACCTCCCCGCTGCGACAGCCAGCGCTCGCGCAGCACCCAGGCCCGCGCGTCGCCGAGCCTCGTGAGCGAGGTGACCACGGGCTCCGGAAACCTCCCGTGGAGGCGCTCGCGCATCGCCCACGCCTGTTCCGAGCCGAGCCCATCCAGGGAGGCGGCGACGGCCTCGGGCGCCCTCTGTTCCCACCGCTCCCGGAGCGCCCACGCCTGGGGGGACTCCGCGGCCAGCGCCTTGAGCGAGCCGAGCACCTGCACGGGCGCGGCTTGCTCCAGGCGGGCCCGCAGGTCCCACGCGCTCGCGTCGGTGAGGCCGGAGAGGCCATGGGCGATGAGCTCGGGGCAGCGCGTGGCCAGCCGCTCACGGCGCTCGTCGATGTCCGCGCCTTCCAGGCCCGAGAGGAACCAGGCGGCCAGTCCTGGTTCTTCCTCCATCCACCGGTCCACCCGCTCGAGAAATCGCGCCCGGGCCTCGTCGGCGGAGCGGGGCGGAGTCGGGGCACGAGGGGTGGAAGATGGGGTGCCCGGCTCGCCCCCGCGCACCATCCGCAGCACCTCCTGGGTGAGCTGGGTGACGAGCGCCTCGAGCGTCACGTCCGTGTTCTCGATGAGGGTCCATTGCTCGGGCGACTCCGCGGCGAGCGCCCGGTAGCCGGCGCGCAGCCGGGTCTGCATGCCCGCTCCGGCGAGCCCCTTGCGTGAGGAGGGCACCCCCGTGTCGGGCGCGAGCAGCTTCGAGATGCGGCGGCGGGCGCGCGCGATGGCCGGGTCCACGTCGATGAGGAAGACGCGCTCGGGCCGCAGTCCCCGGGTGCAGGCGTCCACGACGGGGCGCACCGCGTGCTCGGGCAGACCCCGTCCCCACCGGGCGAGCACCTCGGCGGTGTAGAGGAAGCGGTCGGCGATGACGACCTCGTACTCGGCGAGCGCCGGGCGCGTCACCTCCTCCAGCAACTGGGTCTCGCGGGCGGAGTAGAGGAGCAGCTCCGCCATGGGGGTGAGCGCGAGGTGGAGGGGATTCTTGGTGAAGAGTCGCAGTCCCTCGGACACGGGCGAGGCCAGCTTGCCGTCCTCGCGCACGTGCCGCACGCGCAGCCCCGCCTGGCGCAGCTCCCGCGCCACGCGGTTGGACAGCGTCGTCTTGCCGGAGCCATCGATTCCCTCGAATACGATCAGCATCAGAACACCACCTCCAACTGCAACAGCAGGGCCTTCCGGGTGACGAGGTCATCGTCCAGGACACTCAGCAGGGCCGGGACGGCGTTCTGGGCCACGCGGCGCTCGACTTGCGCCTGCAGCCGCCAGCGCCGCCACTGTCCGACGTTGACGCCTCCCACCCCTTCTCCCAGCAAGTCGTTGCGCGTCTTCAGGTCCGGCTCGAGCACCGAGAGCATGGCGAAGGGCTCCACGTACCACGTGCCCTTGGACACGCCTCCGAAGCGCACCGCCGTCAGGGCGCGCCCGGTGAGCAGCCTTCCCTGGGCGCCTGACAGGACGGACGTACGTCCCACCAGCACCTCGGCCCAGGAGCGCCACTCGCCCCAGCCGAAGGGCAGCGCGTGCTTCAAGTCGAGTCCGGCCGTCCAGTTGGCCGCCACGCCGCTCGGGCTCGTGCCCAGCAGCTCCGCCCGCGCGGAGCCGCCCAGCTCGAGCGACTCCAGCACCTGCCACGTCGCCCGGGCCATGGGCACGAGTCCCAGTCCCTGCTGGAGGCTGGCCCGCTCCAGGTCGTTCTGGAACACGCCCGCGCGCACCCGCACCACCCGCTCGCAGCCCGTGCACTGCCATTCCAACTGCGCGCCGACGCGGCGTCCAGTGAGGTTGAGCGTGTCCTCGGACAACACCTCGCGCAGCAGGCCCCGGCGCACCACGGGCAGCCGCGCGGTGGACTCCAACTCCACGAGCGACAGGGGCACCTTGAACTGGCCCACCCGGACGGCGAGCCCGTCGACGAGCTTCAGCGAGGCGTAGGCGTCCTTGAGTCCGTCCGTGACGTCGAACTCCACCACGGCCTTCAGGCGCTTCTTCCATTGATAGGTGAATTCCAGACGCGCGGAGGGAATGGACAGGATGCCCTTGAGCACCTTGTCCTCCTTGGCGCTGACGGCCTCGCGCGCGCGCAGCCGACCACCGATCTCCACCGAGCCGAAGGCGGAGGGCAGCACGAGGCCCGCCTCGGTGTTGCCGCTGGGGGGAGGGCTGGCGTCGGACGGGCCCTGCTGTTGATCCGAGTCCTGGGCCCGGGCGGAGGACACCAGGAGCAGCGTGGCGAGGACGAGCCACCGCGCGGGAGGAAAGGCTGACTTCATGGCAGGTCCATCTCCGCGTCCAGGCGCCAGCGCATGCCTTGTTCGAACTTCGAGTCCTGGGTCTCGAAAACCTCCAGGTTTCGCAGACAGTCGCGCAGCCACGGCGGGCTGTTCGCCCGCCACTTCACCTCCAGCAGGATGGCGGGAGCGTGACGGATGAGCCGCTCGGGCATGGCGGGCGCGCCCGGGCCGGTGGGCCGGGGCGGGAAGGCGAACACGAGATCCTCGTCCACGGTGAATCGCACGCTGGCGTCGGCGTTCGCGTAGGTGCCGCGCCGGTACCAGGCCGTCACCCAGGGGCGGACGGGGCCATGGGGACTGTCGCACAGCAGCCGGGCCGCTGCGCTGTCCTCGTCGAGGGACCCGCCCGCCAGCAGGGCCACCGCTTCGCGCGGGGACACGGGGAGGCGGACCTTGGTGCGCCGCTGACCCGTGTTGGTCTTCATCTCCAGGAAGCGCGTGCCGGTGAGCACGGGAGGCTCGGACAGGGAGGCACTTCCCGCGTACTCCCGGAGCCGCAGCCGCTGCGTATGTCCATGGCGGCAGGAGTCCAGGAAGCGCAAGTCCTCGGTGTCGAAGTAGGTCGTCCGCGTGAAGGCGAATGGCAGGCGGGCGTCATACACACAGGGTTGGGTCCAGGGGCGGGTGGCCCGCATGAAGTCATCCAGCGCCGCGCGGGAGGGCAGGAAGCGCCGCTCATGGTCCTGCTGCGACGCGAGGGGGGGGGAGGGGAGGGGAGGACTCATGCGGGCCACCGCGCTCATGGGTTGGCTCCCAGGGCCGTCTGGACCTCACCCTGGCGCCGGGCGGCGAAGCTCAGCAGCCCATTGGTGCCACTGAACGCGTCGATGAACGCCTGGGGCGAGCTCAGGAAGGTGTAGCCCGGCTGTTCGGCGTTCTCGCCCACCACCCAGGGGGTGATGAGTTCATGCGCCGCGCGCAAGCGGGCCTGGAACGACTCCGGCGCCATCACCCCGTTCGCGGCCTCCAGCGCGTACTTCGTGTAGTCGGCCTTGTAGGTGGGGTCGTCGAGCAGGTAGCGGATGAGCGGCCAGGTGGCGTCGGTGGTGTCGTACGTCAGGGACGTGGAGCGGCCCATGCTCTCGCCCATGGAGCGATCATGGTCCCAGGTGATCCAATGCAGCCGGCCGTTCTCCTGGGAGTGGGCGTAGAGATAGTAGTTGTGGGACATGGCGCCGTAGGCGTCCCAGTTCTGGACCACGGTGTTGACCGCGAGCCACTTGAGGAAGCCCTGCACGTTCAGCTTCTGCTCGAGGCGCGCGCGCCAGGCGGCCGCGTCGCTCCGGTCCGAATGGAGGGCGTTGATGGCTTCCTGCACGGGAGTCCAGCCAATCTCCTCGTTGGCCTGGATGTCGAAGGACGCCTCGTCGAAGGTGCCCCAGCGGGCGCCGGTGCCATCGGCCTCGTAGAGCGCGCCCTTGTGTTCCCCGAAGTAGCCGTCGAGCAGCGAGTTGTTGTCGATGTCCTCGTCGAGCGTGTAGAGGCCCCAGTACTGGGAGCCCTCGCCATGGTCCACGTACAGGGCGACGAAGGCGGTGCGGGGGGCGGGCACACCGGACTCGCGGAAGAGGTCCGAGGCGATCTTGTCGCGCATGAGTGACGCGTCGGCCGCGCCATTGCCCAGCGACAGCGTCTTGAAGCCGTAGAAGCGCTGATCCTGCGTCTCGGGATGCTCATCCTCGAACTTGTCGAAGCTCAGACGCAGCGGCAGCTTGGACACACCACTGCGCCAGGTCTGTGACAGCGAGGAATTGCCCTTCATGCGCACGCCGATGTAGGGCCAGGTCTTGCCCTCGAACTTGAAGGTCGCGGGCACGTAGACGGGCGTGTTGGGGAGGATGTCCCCGCCACCACCCCCCGGCGGAGCACCACCGCCACCGGACCGCGGCCTGCAGAGGAGCTGCGCGCCTCCCGGACCCTGCGCGCAGGTACTGGTGAAGGTGTTTCCCTGGAAGGTGGCGGTGCAGGCATCTCCCGCGGCCTTGTCCACGCACGGCTCGGTGAGCTCCGCGGGTATCGCGCCTCCCGGGCTGCCGCCACCCGGGCCTCCACCGCCCCCTCCCGGGCCCATGCCGCCACCCGCGCCGAACTCGCCCGCCATGGCGGTCATGTCGTCCTGCATGGTCTGCCAGTCCGTGGGGGCGATGATGAGGTCGAACCTCTTCACCTGCTCCTGGGGAAAGACGACGGCATAGGCGGGAGCGGCGTTCTTGCCGTGAGACTCCTCGCTCCATCCTTCGATGGTTTCGCTGCCCCCTCCACACGCGGAGGTGAAGGCGACGACGACGGTGGCGAGTGCTCCAAGGCGCGGACTTCGGTGCATGAGGGTCCTCTCGGAAGGAAACGGGGGTTCCTTCGCCAGGGCGGGGCGGTGGGCCGGCCATGGCGTTGCGAGTGGGCACCCTGGAGCGTGCTGGTGACCTCTTCTTTACGCTTTTGTGACGAAATATTTTCGAAATGGGGGGTTGACGCCCGCCGGATGAGCCTGCTCAAGGACTCTCGGGACGGAGAACCGAGCAGGCGCGCCTATCGCGCGGAGTCTGGCGAAGATGACTCGCTCAAATGGTCCTTCATGGCGCCATGGGAGTGACGGTGTTGGACGCCCAGAGCGGGCTGCCCGCCGAGTCGTAGATCACGAGGTTTCCATCGTTCTGCAGATAGAACATGGCGCCCCCCTGGCCAGCGGTGCGGGTCTGCCACAGGACCTGACCGGCCGAATCGTATTCAACGAGGTTTCCATCTTGTTGGAACAACACTTCCGCCGCCGTGCTTCCTACCGTGCCCGTGGCGAAGAGGGGTGTGGAGCCATGGTACAAAACCAGATTGCCATCGTTCTGCAACGTCAGTGAGAAACGACCATCGCAAGACACCAGGCTCTGTCCTCGCGTCAAGCCCTGGCCCGGGGACAGGGCTCCGCATTCCGAGGGAGGCTGCACCGGGGGCAGAGGCGTGGAGGGCGGCGCGGTGAAGAGGCCGAGGTCGACTGCATGGGCGATGGCCGCCAGTCCAGCGACGTTCGGATGCAGGTGGTCTCCGGTGTCGAATGCCGGCAAGAACCAGGTGGGCTTCGCCGGGTCATGCGTGGCCGTGTCCTGGTCGATCACCGCGTCACAGCCGCTCGCTGCGCTGCGCACGAATCCGTTGAACTGCTGGCGGGCCTGCTCCTGGCTGGACGTCCATCCCGTGGTGCCTTCATACGGCGTCAGCGTCGAGCAGAAGAACTTGATCTGGTTCTGATGGGCCTTGGCGATGAGGCGCTTGAGCACATCGATGAGCTGCGTGGCCGTCGGCTGCGGCGACGCCATCAGATCGTTGATGGGATCGTCGGAATAGATGACCCAACGGACGCCCGGTTGAGCCAGCACGTCGGAGTCGAACCGGTGCTCGGCGCTCAACCCGGCTCCATCGGCCAGGCTGCGGTTGCCGCTGATGCCTTGATTGAGAACGCCGACTTGAATGCCTTGTTGCAGCAGGCGTTTCGCCAGGACGTTGGGCCAGCGGTCATTGCCATTGAAATTGCTGCCCACGCCATCGGTGATCGACGCGCCCAGGGTGACCACGCTGCCCAATGCCTGGGGGTTCTGCACGTCCAGGTTGGTGAGGAAGTAGTAGCTGCCGGTGGTACCCACGCTGCTCAGGTTCACGCTGCTTCCCACATCACCAGGGGCGATGTAGTTGGTCTGCTGGCCCGTCTGGTGCGCCGTGGCCGGGCCCGTCGCACCGGGCAGGTACATGCTGATGGCCACATCTCCAAACGCTGGCACCTGGAACTGGATCGGATCGCTGGTCAGCCTGGTCCCGACTGGGAGCGTGATTTGCGTGCTCCCGCCGAAGGTGATGGCGCGATCGGTCCCGGACACGATCGACGAACCATTGCCCCGGAGCGCGATGCGCACGTTGGCGATCCGCAACGGCTGCGAGCCGAACTGGTTGGACACTTCCACTCGCACGACCGACCCGCCAATGCTGGTGCGCACGATCTGGCGCAGTGTCTGCGCATTGAAGGTGTCACCGCTTGCCTGTGGAGACGCGGCCCAGGTTCCCACCCACCCGTCGATCACCGCCGCTTTTTCGTGTCCAACGGCCTGGCCGCTGTGTACGGCACAGGCCATCACCAGCGTGGTCTTGGCGAACTGGCGGAACCAAGATGGAAAATGATTCTTGTTCATTCTGTTCTCCATTTGTCAGCGGCTGAATAAAGGGTCAGCCGAGGCGGCCTCCTGCCTCTGTACCTCATGATGAGTAATGACAACAGAACCAACTCCTTCCTCTCAGTGGCTGAGAATTCCTCCGGGCTCGGCCTCATCTACGAGAATGAGAAGCAGGGTGATTGTAATGATACGGTGGAGTGGGCTCGGAGAGGGAGGGGACTGTGAGGGGGTGGGAATCTGATTGACTTCTCGGTTCATCTATTGGGGAATTCAAGTAAAACCAGTTGAGTCAGGAGTCGCGGAATGCGAATCAGCGCGCCGTGGTGGATGAGCAGGTTGTTGGCGGTCTGGCTCGGAGTCTTGTTGGGGGGTGGTTGTGGCCAGCCGGGTGGCATCTCTGAAGAGCCGGAGGTGCGGGACTCTTCTCTGCTGGGTTCGTGGGCACGAGCTCGCGTCGCGGCGGGAATGCATCACTCCCTGGTCGTGCGCCTGGATGGAACGGTCTGGGCGGCGGGTGACAACTCGGACGGCCAATTGGGGGATGGGACCACAGTTTCTCGCCACGTGCCGGTGCGAGTCCACGGATTGAGAGGGGTTGCGGCCGTGGCCGCGGGCACCGATCACTCGCTGGCACTGCGCCATGATGGCACCGTGTGGGCCTGGGGTGGCAATGCCTTGGGCCAGTTGGGAGACGGCTCCTCGGACAGTCACTCCGAGCCGGTGCGGGTGCGAGGGCTGAGCGGAGTGGTGGCCGTCTCCGCGGGCGAGGGCCATTCACTGGCACTGCACCGGGACGGCACCGTGTGGGCCTGGGGCGACAATGCCTTGGGCCAATTGGGAGATGGGACCTCGGACAGCCACTCCGAGCCGGTGCGGGTGCCAGGGTTGAGCGGAGTGGTGGCCGTGTCGGCGGGTGACAACCACTCGCTGGCGCTGCGCTCCGATGGCTCCGTGTGGGCCTGGGGCGACAACAACTCCGACCAACTGGGCGGGGCCCCTGGTGCGCAGAGCTATTCCGTGCCATGGCGGTTGGAAGACCTGAGTGAGGTGGTGGCCGTGGCCGCGGGCGGTAATCACTCCCTGGCGGTGCGCGCCGACGGCACCGTGTGGGCCTGGGGCGACAACTTCGCCGGCCAGTTGGGAGACGGAAACATCCTGACCACCCGCTGGCTGCCGAAGCAGGTCCAGGGATTGAGCGGGGTGGTGGCCGCGTCCGCGGGCTGGGCCCACTCGATGGTGGCGCTCTCCGATGGCAGCGTGTGGGCCTGGGGCAACAACACCTCCGGTCAGCTAGGCAATGGCATCTCGGTGGGATACGGCGCCCTGCCGGAACAGGTGCAGGGCCTGCGTGGGGTGATGGCCGTGGCGGCTGGCGGTCTCTACTCGCTGGCGCTGCGCTCCGACGGCACCCTCTGGGCCTGGGGCTCCAACGACCATGGCCAGCGGGGAGATGGTTCCACGGTCTATCTCTCCTCGTCGGTGCGGGTGCGATGGCTGAGCGGGGTGGTGGCCATGGCCGCGGGCTCCGCTCATTCCCTGGCGGTGCGTTCAGATGGCACCCTCTGGGCCTGGGGGGCCAACTACTACGGCCAGCTCGGGGATGGGACCCGGAAGGATCACGACACGCCGAAGCGGGTGCAGGGGCTGAGCAGGGTGGTGGCCGTGGCCGCGGGAGATGGTCATTCGATCGCGCTGTGCGCCGACGGCACCGTGTGGACCTGGGGCTACAACCATGACGGTCAGCTGGCGCATGGCTCCACGAACGACAGCCCCGTGCCGCTGCATGTGCGAGAGCTGAGCGGGGTGGTGGCCGTGGCCGCGGGCGCGCTGCACTCGCTGGCGGTGCTCTCCGACGGCTCCGTGTGGGCCTGGGGTTACAACAGACAGGGTCAGCTGGGGGATGGCAGCCTGAGCAGCAGTGCCGAGCCGGTGCGGGTACAGGGGCTGAGCGGGGTGGCCGCCGTGTCCGCTGGCCTCAACCACTCGCTGGCGAGGGGCACCGATGGCGGCGTGTGGGCCTGGGGCGGCAACTCCTTCGGCCAGTTGGGAGAGGGCACCACGAGCAACGCCCTGGTGCCGGTGCGGGTGCGGGGGTTGAGCGGGGTGGAGACGATTTCCGCTGGCTTCAACCACTCGCTGGCGAGGGCCTCCGATGGTGGCCTGTGGGCCTGGGGCGGCAACTACACCGGTCAACTGGGTGATGGGACCACGAGCAACAGTTCCGTGCCGGTACGGGTGCAGGGGCTGAGCGGCGTGGCGGCCGTGTTCGCTGGCCTCAACCACTCGCTGGCGGTGCGCACCGACGGTTCCGTGTGGGCCTGGGGCATCAACTCTTTCGGCCAGTTGGGGGAAGGGACCACGAACACCAGCTTCGCGCCGGTACGGGTGCAGGGGCTGAGTGGGATGGAGACGGTGGCCGCTGGTTCTCTTCACTCGCTGTCCGTGGGCTCCGACGGCTCCATGTGGTCCTGGGGGAACAACCACCACGGCCAGCTGGGCCATGGGCTTCCCGGAAGATCACCCACCCCTGTTCGCTCCCTGCTGTATTGAGGGGCGGTGGTCGGTTTCCAGGTGCTGGTGAAGGTGGTCCCCTGGAGGAGTCCGGGGGCTGGGACGTCCGTGGATTCGCTTGACCCCCTATCTTGCGACCGATAGGTAAGGCCCCGCCCGACGAACCGAGGAGGCGCGGCGGGATGAGTCGGTCTGGAGGGGGCGCGGCCGTTTCGCCGCCAAGGGCCTTGGGTTCGTGGCCTTCCCGTCTGACCGCGAGTATCCGCGTGGCCGGTACGCCTTGGCTTGGTTCACCACCCTTGTCCGTTGCCCAGGTCCTGGCCCGTCCAGGAACGCTCCATGCACTTCGATCGAAACCGGACTTCCTTCCTCTCCACCCTCGCTCTCTTGTCCGCTCTCGGGGCCGGGGCCTGCAAGTCCCCTGAAGCGCCCCCACCGGCCGCTCCCCCGGCCGTGGAGGTGGGTACGATCACGGTGCGGCCCTCGACCATTCCGGTGCTCGATGAGCTGCCGGGGCGCATCGCTCCGACACGGGTCGCCGAGGTGCGTCCGCGTGTGTCCGGCATCATCGTCGAGCGCGTCTTCCGGCAGGGGGGCAGCGTGAAGGCGGGGGACGTGCTCTTCAAGATCGACTCCTCGCTGTTCGAGGTCGAGCGCGCGAGCGCCAGGGCCGTGCTGGTCAAGGCCGAGGCCACGGCCGCCGAGGCGCGCCAGCAGGGAGAGCGGGGCGAGAAGCTCATGGCCAGCGGTGTCATCACCCAGGAGCAGCACGAGGCGCTCCGGGCGGCGCTCCAGCGGGCCGAGGCCGATGTCGCCGTGGCCCGGGCGGCGGTGCGCCGCGCGGAAATCAACCTGGACTACACGACGATCCGCGCGCCCATCAGCGGGAGGATCGGCCGGGCCCTGGTGACGGAAGGCGCCCTGGTGAGCCAGGGAGATCCCACGGCGCTCGCGGTCATCCAGCAGCTCGATCCCATCTACGCGGACTTCACCCAGCCCGCGATGGAGCTCCACCGTCTGCGCCAGGCGTTCAAGGACGGGCGCATCCAGGGCGTCACCCCCGAGCAGGCCAACGTCCGGCTGGTGCTCGATGATGGCTCCCTCTACTCGACGCCGGGCAAGCTGCTCTTCTCGGACGTGACGGTGGATCCCGGCAGCGGCCAGTTGACGCTGCGGGGCGAGTTCCCCAATCCGGACGCCGAGCTTCTTCCGGGCATGTACGTGCGGGGACAGGTCGAGCAGGGCTCGCTGAGCGAGGCGCTCGCCGTGCCCCAGCAGGCCATCCAGCGGGACAACGCGGGCAAGTCCCAGGTCTTCGTGGTCGCGTCCAATGGCACCGCCGAGGTGCGCCCGGTGCGCACCTCCCGCGTCTACCAGAACCATGCGGTGATCCAGCAGGGCCTCAAGGCGGGTGATCAGGTCATCGTCGAGGGCTTCCAGAAGATCGCCGCGGGCGCACCGGTCAAGCCGGTGGCCTGGACCGCGCCTGGAACCGACGTCACTCCCTCCCAGACTCGATAGGGCCCACCGCCATGCCTCGTTTCTTCATCGACAGGCCCATCTTCGCCTGGGTCATCGCGCTGTTCATCATCATGGCGGGCGTGCTCGCCATCCCCAACCTGCCGGTGGCGCAGTACCCCAGCGTGGCGCCGCCGCAGATCACCATCGCGACCTTCTATCCGGGCGCGTCTCCCGAGGATCTCTACCAGAGCGTCACGCGCATCATCGAGGAGGAGCTCAACGGCACGAAGTCGTTGCTCTATTTCGAGTCGAGCAGTGACGCGACGGGGGCGGTCTCCATCACCGCGACGTTCGCGCCGGGGACGGATCCCGCCCTGGCCGCCGTCGATCTCCAGAACCGGGTCAAGCGGGTCGAGCCGAGACTGCCGCTCGCCGTGTCGCAGCAGGGCTTGCAGATCGAGGAAGCGGGCAGTGGCTTCCTCCTGATGGTGACGTTGCGCTCCACCGACGGCTCCTTCGACGAGATCGGCCTCGGGGATTACCTCTCGCGCAACGTGCTCAATGAATTGCGGCGCATTCCGGGCGTGGGCCGGGCGCAGCTCTTCTCCTTCGAGCGCGCCATGCGCATCTGGGTGGATCCGAACAAGCTGCAGGGTCTGGGCCTGTCCTCCCAGGACGTGACGAACGCCATCCGCTCGCAGAACGCCCAGGTGGCGGCGGGCTCGCTCGGCTCGCAACCCGGACCGGTCACCCAGCAAGTCACCGCCACCGTGCTGGTGAAGGGCCAGTTGACCTCGCCGGAGGAGTTCGGCGCGATCGTGCTGCGCGCGAACGCGGATGGTTCCTCCGTGCGCCTGCGGGACGTGGCCCGCGTGGAGCTGGGTGGGCAGAGCTATGCCATCTCCTCGCGGCTCAATGGCCAGCCGAGCGCGGCCATCGGTGTCCAGTTGTCCCCCACGGGCAATGCGCTCGCCACCTCGACGGCGATCCGCGCGAAGATGGAGGAACTGTCCCGGTTCTTCCCCAAGGGCGTCGAGTACGACATTCCCTATGACACGGCCCCGTTCGTGGGCGTGTCGATCAAGAAGGTCCTCGTGACGCTCGTCGAGGCGGTGCTCCTGGTCTTCCTGGTGATGTTCCTGTTCCTCCAGAACATCCGCTACACGATCATTCCCACGATCATCGTCCCCATCGCCCTGCTCGGCACCTGCGCGGTGATGTTCGCGATGGGCTTCTCCATCAACGTGCTGACCATGTTCGCCATGGTGCTCGCGATCGGCATCCTCGTGGACGACGCCATCGTGGTCATCGAGAACGTGGAGCGCATCATGAGCGAGGAGGGGCTGTCCCCGCACGAGGCCACGCAGAAGGCCATGCAGCAGATCACCGGGGCCGTCATCGGCATCACGCTCGTGCTCAGCGCCGTCTTCGTGCCCATGGCCTTCTTTCCCGGCTCCGTCGGCGTCATCTACAAGCAGTTCTCGCTGACGATGGTGGTGTCCATCCTGTTCTCGGCGCTGCTCGCGCTGTCGCTGACGCCGGCGCTCTGCGCGACCTTCCTGAAGCCCGTCGCCAAGGGACACTCGCACGCGCGCACGGGGTTTTTCGGCTGGTTCAACCGGGGCTTCGAGCGCACGTCCCTCGCCTATCGTGGACTGGTGGGCCGCACCCTGCATCGCGCGGGCCGGTTCATGCTCGTCTACGTCGCGGTGTTCGCGGCGCTCGGCTGGTTGTTCGTCCAGCTCCCCTCGTCCTTCATCCCGAGCGAGGACCAGGGCTTCATCATCCTCGGGGTGCAGGCGCCGCCGGAGGCCACGGTCAACCGGACGTTGGACGTGGTGGTGCAGATGGAGAAGTCGCTGCTGGCCGAGCCGGGGGTGGACCGGGTCGTGGCCATCCTGGGCTTCAGCTTCTTCGGCCAGGGTCAGAACGCGGCCTTGAGCTTCGCGACGCTGAAGCCCTGGGAGCAGCGGGGAGCCGAGGACAGCGCGGAGGCCATCGCCGGGCGGATGAACGGGGCGCTGTCGGCGGTGCGGGATGCGTTCGTCTTCGCGCTCTCTCCTCCGCCCATCGAGGGCCTGGGAACGTCGGGCGGCTTCTCCTTCCGCCTGGAGGATCGGGGAGGCATGGGTCAGGAGGCGCTCGCCGCCGCGAGGGACCAACTCCTGGCGGCCGCCGCCCAGAGTCCCGTCCTCTCCGGGGTGATGTTCGAGGGTCTGGCGAACGCGCCACAGGTGGAATTGCGCATCGATCGCGAGAAGGCCAGCGCGCTCGGGCTCACGTTCGGGGATATCAATGAAACCCTCTCCACCAACCTGGGCTCGGCCTACTCCAATGACTTTCCCAACAGCGGCCGGATGCAGCGGGTGATCGTCCAGGCGGAGGGAAGCCGGCGCATGCAGCCGGAGGATCTCCTCGCGCTCAACGTGCGCAATCGCCAGGGCACCTCGGTGCCCCTGTCCGCCTTCGCCACGGTGGACTGGCGGGTGGGCGCCACCCAGGTCATCGGCTACAACGGCTATCCCTCGGCCCGTATCAGCGGCAACGCGGCTCCCGGCCACTCGAGTGGTGAGGCCCTCCAGGAAATGGAGCGCCTGGCGAGCCAGCTGCCGCGGGGGTTCGGCTTCGACTGGAGCGGTCAATCCCTTCAGGAACTCCAGTCGGGCTCGCAGGCTCCGTTCCTGATCGGCCTGTCCATGCTCTTCGTGTTCCTGTGCCTGGCCGCCCTCTACGAGAGCTGGTCCATTCCCGTGGCGGTGATGCTCGTCGTGCCCCTGGGCGTGCTCGGCTCGGTGCTGGCGGTCATGCTCCGGGGACTGAGCAACGACGTCTATTTCAAGGTCGGCCTCATCACCATCATTGGCTTGTCGGCCAAGAACGCCATCCTCATCATCGAGTTCGCCAAGGACCTCCGGGCGCAGGGCAGGTCCATCACCGACGCGGCGCTCGAGGCCGCCCAGTTGCGCTTCCGTCCCATCCTCATGACCTCGCTCGCCTTCACCCTGGGTGTGGTCCCGCTCGCCCTCGCGAACGGGCCCGGCGCCGCCAGCCAGCGAGCCATTGGCACGGGGGTGCTCGGAGGGATGCTGTCCGCCACGGTGCTCGCGGTCCTCTTCGTGCCGATCTTCTACGTCTTCATCATGCGGCTGCTCAACCGGCGGGCCGTGGAGATCGAAACGTTACGATTGCCAGACGCCACGGATTGAACGGGCGGCGGCCCCCGCCCGTGGGTTTTTCACGTTTATTCTGTGCGGTGGGGGACGACGCACTCCGGGTATGGACTGTCTCCTCGCGCATGCTTCCCGAGGGCGGGTTTCCCGCCCGGCGGGTTCATGACCTGGTGCATCCGCCGAATCGTGTCACCTGATGACGTTCGAGGCGGTTGGGATTCGAGGGCTCCACGCCCTCTCCCAACCTGCGCCGTCACACCGTGACGGACCGAGCCTTTTTTACACCTTGTGTGTCTTCAGGTCGACGCTCGCGCGTGTCGCGTTGCGTCATGTTTTTCACGTTTCGCGGGGCTGGCAAGTGTTATAAAACTTTACTTGCTCGTTTTACTTTTTCTTCTCGTCTTTAGTGGGACGGGGAAGGGTTCGAGGACATGACACAGAGGAGTAGGGCTTCGTCCTGGAAGCAGTTCGTGGTGGGAACTGGCTTCTGGGCGGTGGGCGTGATCGCGGGCGTGGGCTGCGCCGTGGCGACCAGCGATGACACCCTGGACGCTGCCGAGGCAGGGGTTGAGGCGTCGTTGGAGTCCACGGGTTCCAGGACGCTCACCATTGCAGGGCAAACGTTCGGCCTGACGTGGGAGGATGACTTTGGCGGTGACCTGAACAAGGGCCAGCCCAAGTCCTATCTCAACACGCAGTACTGGACGAAGGAGAACCTGGGCGTCAACTTCGAGCAGCAGGCCTATACGAACCGGGAATGTCCCAGCAATCCCACCAATTGGAACTACTGTGTCGAGAACGGCAAGCTGACGCTGCTGGCGCGCAAGGAGCCGTTGGACTGTGTGGTGTGGAAGCAGTGTACCACCACCAGTGAGTGCGGCACCAACGGCACGTGCGCGGCCACCGGTTACTGTGTGTATGACCAGAACCGCAACGGCGTGTACGATCACGAGGAGTGCGCACCGTTCAACGGCACGGCCAACGCGCCGACCAACGGGACGCAGTACTCCTCGGGCCGCATCAAGAGCGACGAGAAGGTCGAGTACCGCTACGGCTACATCGAGTTCCGCGCGCGCATGCCCTTCGCGGATCTGCCTGCCGGGGCCACGCCGCCCAACGGCATGTGGCCCGCCATCTGGATGCTCGGCGCCAACGGAACCATCACCAATGGTGGCCGTGATGACAGCGCTGGCTGGCCCATGAATGGCGAAATCGACATCATGGAGTACACGCAGATCAAGGAGAACAAGGCCCTCTACCCGAACAACGAGGCCATGGGCTACAACGTGCTGTGGCGCGAGCTTCCCGAGGCGGGCGAGCTGGCGAACAACTCCGGTGGATGGGAGCCCAACGCGTGCAGCTCCTGGCCGAACAACGGCGATGCCAAGTGCGACGGGGACGTGGGCGGCGCCCGGGCCACCTGGAATGGCAAGACGATCGACTACCACCAGTGGCACACCTGGGGCTTCCTGTGGGACGAGAACGGGTTCAAGATCTACATCGACAACCTGCCGCAGAACGGCGGCCAGCCGGTGGGCACCTTCACCATTGGTGACGGCGCGACCGAGTTCCGCCAGCCGATGTACCTCATCCTCAACAACGCCGTGGGTGGCGAGCTGGGCTGCCTCGGGTTCAAGGATCGCGCCTGCACCTCCAGCGCGCAGTGCGCCAACGGCGCGGCGTGCGTGAGCGGCAAGTGCCAGGAGACGGCGAGCTCGTGCATCAACATCGACTGGGCGGCCCATGGTGACAAGGCCAAGCTCGAGGTGGACTACATCCGCTGGTATCACCGCGGCTCTGGCTATCCGCAGGCCGCCCGGGCCGCGTGCCAGGACAGCGACAACAACGGCGTGCCGGACAACCTCATCCGCAACTGCGGCTTCAACGAGGACTTCACCTATCACCGCAGCGATCTGTTCTTCGACGGTGGCGCGGGTCTCACCGAGGTCATCAACGAGGGCGGCACGCACGGCTTCGTGCAGTGGGTGCGCGTGGACAACGGCGGCTGGGCGACCCACAGCGTGCAGGTGCGGCAGGAGGGCTTCCAGCTCCAGGCCGGTACCTCCTACAAGTGGAAGGTGGACCTGAAGTCGAACGCGGCGCGCACGCTGCCCGTGAAGATCGTCCAGGCGCATGATCCGTGGACGGTCGTCGCCTCCTTCAACTGCAACGTGGGCACCGGGTGGACCACCTGCACCGGGCCGAACTTCACCCCGTCCGCCACGGACACCTACAAGTTCGAGATCTCCATGGGCGGTGCCGCCTACACCGGCGCGCAGCTCTACCTGGACGACATGTACATCGGCACCACGGCCAACGCCTGCCAGCCGGACTGCACGGGCAAGCTGTGTGGCGGCGATGGTTGCGGCGGCACCTGCGGCGCGTGCCGCACCGGTAGCACCTGCGGCAGCTGGGGCCAGTGCGTGGCCGGCACCAGCACCTGCACGCCCTCGTGCTCGGGCAAGGTGTGTGGCAGCGATGGTTGCGGCGGCACCTGCGGCACCTGCGGCTCGGGCCAGACGTGCAGCAGCACGGGCCAGTGCACCAGCACCTGCACGCCCTCGTGCTCGGGCAAGGTGTGCGGCAGCGACGGTTGCGGCGGCACCTGCGGCACCTGCGGCTCGGGTCAGACGTGCAGCAGCACGGGCCAGTGCACCGGCGGCACCACGACGCCTCGCCGCCTGGAGGCGGAGAGCGCCACGCTGACGGGCTGCTTCGCCGAGGCCGGCGGTGACAGCGGTGGCAAGGTCGTCGCCTTCGAGGGCAACGACTCCATCTGCTGGAGCAACGTGAACATGTCGGGCATCACCTCCGCGACGGCCCACGTGGGCGCGCCGTACTCCGGTGGCCAGGCGCAGCTGAAGTTCAACGGCGCGGTCATCGGCACGTTCACGTTGAACACGGCGACCGGCGGCTGGAGCAGCCCGAGCCTGACCAACCTCACCACGTCGGTGGCCACCAGCGGTACGGGCACGCTCTGCCTGGCGGGTCTGACCCACCCGAACGGGTGGATCTTCTCGGTCGACTACCTCGACCTGAAATAGGCCCCTGACGTGACCAGGACCCCTTCTGGTGAGGTTCGCCGGGAGGGGTCCTTCGTTTGTTCTGTCTGTCGTCGTCTGGTTGTCGTTGTCGAGCCGTGGCCGTCTGGCTGTAGCTGTCTGGCTGTAGCTGTCTGACATTCATCCCTCGCGGTTCCCTTCCCCCATGAATCTTCTCAATCCTCTCCTCCACGGCGCGCGCAGCGCCTGGACACGGTGGGCGTCTGCCTGTGCGAGCCTGGCGCTCGCGGGCATGACGGTCGCCAGTCCCCTCGCCGCGCACGCTCAAACCAATACCAACCTCGCCCGAGGCAAGCCCGTCACGGTGTCGTCGACGGATGGTGTGTTCTCCGGCTCCTCCGCGGTCGACGGGGATCCAGGCACCCGCTGGAGCAGTGGTTTCACCGACAATGAATGGATTTCCATCGACCTTGGGTCGACCGTGTCCATTGGCCGCGTGGTCCTCAACTGGGAGACCGCCTACGGCAAGAACTACACGCTCGAGTCTTCCACCGACGGGGCGAACTGGACGGCGCTGAAGACCGTCACCAACGGAGATGGAGGCATCGACGATTGGACGGTGTCCGGCTCGGGCCGCTATGTCCGCATGCGCGGGCAGCTCCGGGCCATCGGCTACGGGTACTCGCTGTGGGAGTTCGAGGTGTATGGCTCGGGCGGCACGTCGACGAGCACGGACCTCGCCCGGGGCCGTTCCGCCACGGCCACGAGCATCGAGAACAACGACCCCAACCTGGGGCCGAGCTTCGCCTTCGACGGCAACGCCAACACGCGCTGGTCGTCCGTCAGCGGGGTGGATCCCCAGTCGATCCGGGTCGACCTGGGCTCGTCCCAGCAGGTGGGCAAGGTGGTGCTCAACTGGGAAGGCGCCTACGCCAAGACGTACACCATCGACGGCTCCAACGATGACGCTGGCTGGCAGACGCTGGCCACCATCACCGATGGCGCTCCGGGCATCCGGGAGATTCCCGTGTCCGGCACGTACCGCTACGTGCGCATGCGTGGCACCGCGCGCGGTACGGGCTACGGCTACTCGCTCTACTCCTTCGAGGTCTACCAGTCCGGTGGCACCACGCCGCCTCCGACGCAGACGACCAACCAGACCGTCAAGTTGGTCTTCCCCGACCTGGCCTACGCGAAGGTGAGCATCTCGCCCACGCCGCTGGCCGTGTCGCCCGTTCCGGAAGAGGGCCTCGCGACGCCCTCCGTGCGCAACCCGGCCAAGGTGGTCACCTACCTGTGCACGTTCCCGCCCAACACCACGGTGACGATGTCCAAGAACCAGTTCTCGCCCACCCAGCCCAACACCGACATCCGCCTGGTGGTCACGGACTCCACGGGCACCACCAAGCGCGCGCAGTCCGTCACCGCGCTCGCGGTGCAGGACGCGGTGTGGCAGGTGGAGATCTACAGCACGGGCTCCACGGATCCGGGCACGCCCTCCGGGCCCATCATCCCCGACCCGTACGTGAAGGTGGCTCCTCCGGCGACGGCCGGTTCGTTCGCGGTGACCGCGCCCGCCAACGGCGCGATGATCACCAACACCCGCCGCCCCACGTTCCAGTGGGCCGCCGTCACCGGCGCCACCAACTACAAGCTCTTCGTCAACATCACCCGGAATGACTACGACTGGATGGCGGCCGGGGACCTCCTCAACCGCTTCACCGAGGTGGGCTCCACCACGGGCACCTCGCTCACCCTCAACCAGGACTTGGTCGATCGCTGGACCTACAAGTGGTACGTCGTCGCCACGCTCTCGAGCGGGGCCACCAGCCGCTCGGACCTGCGCACCTTCAGCGTCTACCTCCCCGTGGTCGAGACCGTGGCGGATGGCGTGTCGCTCATCAACGGGATGCGTGACATGAACAAGAACGGCGTCATCGATCCGTACGAGGACTGGCGCAACCCCATCGCCACGCGCGTCAACGATCTGATGAGCCGGATGACGCGGCACCAGAAGGTGATGCAGCTGTTCTTCAATGCCAAGGAGTACCCCGACGCGGGCTTCACCATGGGTCCGCTGGCGCCCGAGGACATCGTCGCCTTCCAGAAGGCCTCGGCGGCCACGCCCCTGGGCATCCCCTACATCGACGCGGGTGACTCCATCCACGGCTTCAAGACGAGCTGGCCCACCCAGCCCGGTCTGGTGGCCACGCGTGACCCGCAGCTCGCGTACGAGATGGGTGACATCCAGCGGCGCGAGCAGCTCGCCGTGGGCAGCCGCGGCACCCTGTCGCCCCTGGCCGAAGTGGGAACGAAGATCCTCTACCCGCGCATCCAGGAGGGCAGTGGCGAGGACGCGGACGTGGCGGCTGGCTTCTCGCGCGCGCTCATCGCCGGTCTGCAGGGCGGCCCCGAGGTGAATCCCCACTCCATCTGGGTCACCACCAAGCACTGGCCGAGCCAGGGCGCCGGTGGCGAGGGCGGCATCACCTACGACGGCACCACCATCCACTACCACATGCGTCCGTGGCACGCCGCCCTCGAGGCCGGCACCAGCGGCATCATGCCTGGTTATGCCGGCAGCAAGCTCCTGGCCCCGGGCCAGTGGGGCGCGGGCGACAGCCCCGGCATCATCAACTACCTGCGCCAGAACATGGGCTACACCGGCGTCATCTGCACGGACTGGCTGCCCGCGGGCGATCCCTGGGTCCGCTCGCTCATGGCCGGCTCCGACGTGATGGGCGGCGCCGACCCCGGGCAGATGGGTGACTTCGAGAGCCGGGTGACCGATGCCCGCGTCGAGGAGTCCGCCCGCCGCGTCATCGAGCTGAAGTTCCGGCTCGGCCTGTTCGAGGACCCCTATCGCAAGGGCCTCGCGGGAACGGCGGATTGGCACACGGCCGACAACAAGAAGGCGGCCCGTCTGGCCGCCCAGGAGTCGATGACCCTGCTCAAGAACGACGGCGTCCTGCCGCTGCGCGTGGGCGCGGGCTCGTCCATCGTCATCGCCGGCCCGCGCGCCGATGATCCGTCCTGCATGGTCACCTGGCGCTCGGACTTCCACAACACGGACTTCGGCGCCCAGACCTTCTACCAGGCCATCAAGCAGCGCGCCGAGGCAGCGGGCATCACGGTGTACAAGGACGCGGCGCCCGCGGGCGTCACGCCCAGCGCGGCCATCGTGGCGGTGGGCGAGAGCTACTACACGCACGGCACCGCGTGGGACAAGGAGAAGCCCTACATCCCGGGTGACCCGGCCGGTCCCGCGCACACCGCCTTCGCCAAGCCGGAGGAGCCTCGCGATCACTACGGCATCATCACCAGCTTCAAGTCGAAGAACATCCCGACGATCACGGTGATGGTCCTGCCGCGGCCCTACATCCTCACCAACGTGGCGCCGCAGAGCAACGCGCTGGTGGCCACCTACCGGCCTGGAGACCTGGGCGGCCCGGCGTTGGCGGACGTGCTGTTCGGCGACGTGCTGCCCCGCGGCAAGCTGCCGTGGGATCTGCCTCGCTCGTTGGATCAGATCGGCACCGACGTGGAGACCGATCAGAAGGAGCGTTGGGACTTGCCGTTCGACCTCGGGGCCACCGAGGCCGAGCGCACCATCATCCGCGACCGGATCGCCAAGGGTCTGTCCGTGCAGCCCATCTATGGCAATCCGTTCTATCGCTATGGCGATGGCATCCAGGGCTTTGGTCTGACGGACTCCACGCCGCCCACGGCGTTCACCCTCCAGACGCCGGCGAACGGAACCACCATCACCGGCACGCGGCCCGCGTTCTCGTGGACGGCGAGCAGCGATCCTCAGACGGGCATCCAGTACTACGAGGTCGTCATCGACGGTCAGGCCGTGCTGGGGGGCCGCACGAAGGCCACCTCCGCCGCGCTCGAGGGGCTCAAGCTCGCCAATGGCCAGCACTCCTGGTACGTGAGGGCCGTCAACTGGGCCAACGGGGTGACCACGTCGGCCACGTCCACGTTCACCCTCAATGACACCACGCCGCCCGCGGCCTTCTCCGCGCTCCTTCCGGCGGCGGGCTCGGCGGTTCCCGGCACCTCGACGCGCTTCATCTGGGAGCGCACGAGCGACGTGGGCGCGGGCGTTGCCCAGTACGTCCTCAACGTGGACGGAACGGACCGCACCCCGGTCATCACCGCCGGGGCCTACACGGCCACGACCGTCAACCTGGCGCGTGGCAAGAATGTCTCCGCTACCTCCAACGAGTTCGGCAGCGCCAACGACGCGGTGGATGGCAATACCACCACGCGCTGGTCCAGCCGGGCGGACACCGCCAACCCGAACACCGAGTCGATCACCATCGATCTCGGCGCTGTCTATTCCATCAAGCGCGTGGTGCTCAATTGGGAGGCCGCGTACGGCTCGAAGTACGTGGTGGAGGCCTCGCTCGATGGCACCACCTGGACGCCGCTGTACACGGAGAACGCCGGCAATGGTGGCATCGATGATCTCACCAACCTGAGTGGGGTGGGCCAGTACGTGCGGATGCGCGGCGTGCAGCGCTTCACGCAGTTTGGCTACTCGCTGTGGGAGTTCGAGGTGTATGGCCTGGCCACGCACGAGACCACGTTGACCGGGCTGGCGGCCGGAAGCCACACCTGGCGCGTGCGCGCCGTGGATGGTGCCAACAACAGCACGCAGTCCAACGGCCCCATCTCGTTCACGAAGTAGTCCCGCCGACGTCCCGAGCGGGTTGAAGACAGGGGGCGGCCTCGCGAGGGGCCGCCCCTCCTGCTTTCGGAGGGAGGCTCAGCTCGCCGTCTTCTCGCGCAGCTCCCGGCGGAGGATCTTCCCCACGTTGGTCTTGGGCAGATCCGCGCGGAACTCGATGAACCTGGGCCGCTTGTAGCCGGTGAGCTGTTGGCGGCAGTAGTCGAGCAGCTGGGCCTCGGTGAGGGACGGGTCCTTCTTCACCACGAAGAGTTTGACGGCCTCGCCGGAGTGCTCGTCGGGCACGCCCACGGCGGCCACCTCCAACACGCCCGGGTGCATGGCGACCACGCCCTCCACCTCGTTGGGATAGACGTTGAAGCCCGACACGAGGATCATGTCCTTCTTGCGATCCACGATGCGGGTGTGTCCGCGCTCGTCCATGATGCCGATGTCGCCGGACTTGAAGAAGCCGTCGGGCAGCATGACCTTGGCCGTCTCGTCCGGGTGGTTCCAGTAGCCCGCCATCACCTGGGGGCCGCGGATGCAGATCTCCCCGGGCTGGCCGAGCGGCACGTCCTTCCCCTCGTCATCGCGGATGGCGATCTCCGTGGAGGGCAGGGGAAGGCCGATGGTGCCGGAGTACTCCGTGGCGGTGGCCGGGTTGCTGGTGGCCACCGGCGAGGTCTCGGACAGGCCATAACCCTCGAGGATCGGAACGCGGGTGGTGGCGAACCACTTCTCCGCGGTGGCCCGCTGCACGGCCATGCCGCCTCCGTTGGCGACCCTCAGGTGGGAGAAGTCGAGTTTGGCGAAGTCGGGGTGGTGCACCAGCGCGTTGTAGAGGGTGTTGACGGCCGGCAGGATGTGGAAGGGCTGCTGGGACAGCGTCTTGATGAAGTCTGGAATGTCGCGCGGGTTGGGGATGAGGATGTTCATCGAGCCCATGCGGATGCCCATCAGCCCGCAGACGGTGAGCGCGAAGATGTGGTAGAGCGGCAGCGCGCAGACGATGTTGAGTGCCTCGGACGAATTGCCTTTCATGGCGGGCTGGAGCCAGGCTTCCACCTGCAACAGATTGGCGATGACATTGCGGTGCAGCAGCGTGGCGCCCTTGCTCACGCCCGTGGTGCCACCCGTGTATTGCAGGAAGGCGACGTCGTCGCGCGACGTCGTCACCGGCACGAGCGACAGGCGCTTTCCCTCGGCCAGCATCTGGTTGAACTTGACGGCGCGTGGCAGGTGGTAGGCGGGCACCAGCTTCTTCACCTTGCGCACCACGAGGTTGACGAGGGCGCCCTTCACGCCGCCCAGCAGGTCGCCCATCGAGGCGACCACCACGTGCTGGAGGGCCGTGCGCTCCACGACCTGTTGGAGCGTGATCGCGAAGTTCTCCAGGATGAAGATGGCCTGGGCTCCGCTGTCCTTGAGCTGGTGTTCCAGCTCGCGCGGCGTGTAGAGCGGGTTGATGTTCACCACCGTGTAGCCCGCGCGCAGGATGGCGGCGATGCAGATCGGGTACTGCAACACGTTGGGCATCATGATGGCGACGGCCGCGCCACGGGTGAGCCCCTGGGATTGCAGCCACGCGCCCACCCGCTGCGACAGGACATCCAGCTCCCGGTAAGTGATGGACTTGCCCATGCACTTGAAGGCCGGGCGATCGGCGAACTTGCGGAACGACTCCTCCAACAGGTGGGTCAGCGAGGGGTACTGCTTGTCATCGATCTCGGCCGGAACCCCAGGTGGGTAGTGCTTGAGCCAGATCTTCTCCATTCGCGTGTCTCCTCGCCCTTCGAAGGTGATGGGACTGGAATGGTAGTGGATCCCCATGCCACCACCTCAAGCGCCGAGTTCACGGTGCGTGCGGATGTGGACCCATGCGGACACGGCGCGGAGCGTCAGGAAGGCGGAAGGAGCCCGAGCACGGCGAGCAGGGTGAGGGTGAGGCTCACCAGGCTCTCCCCGGCGATGAGGCCCGCGGCCAGGGGGACGGTGGCGACGAGCGCGAAGGCGGGCCGCGCGCGGGCGAGGAGGGCCGCGGCGAGCGAGCCCAGGAACATGGACAGGGCGGCGGAGGGGGGGAGCACGAAGGCGATGCCGACGCCGATGGCCGAGGGGACGAAGGGACGCAGGCGCTCGGGGGCATGTTGCTCGAGCAGCGCCAGGAGGATGCCGCCCACCCCTCCGGCGAGCGCGCCCCAGCGGGAGGCGGGGGCCAGGGTACCGAGGCCCGTGGCGAGCACCCGGGCCAACCCCTCCACGAAGGTGCCGCCGGGAGCGGGGAAGTGCTCCTCGGAGAGGACGGAGGTGTCCGGCACGAGGAGCAGGAAGGCGGGGACGATGACGGCCGAGCCGACGAGGCAACCCCAGAGCTGGGCGAGGACGGTCTGCCGGGGGGTCGCGCCGAGCAGCGAGCCGGCCTTGACGTCGGTGAGCAGGTCCGCGCTCGTGGAGGCGGTGGAGCCCGAGAGGCTGGCGGCGATGGTGCTGGCCAGGGGGTTGCCGGGCATGACGACGCAGAAGGCGATCTGGGCGAGCTGTCCCAGGGCTCCCGAGGGGGTGACGTCCGTCTCCCCGGTTACCCGGCACGCCGCCACGGCGAGCGGGAAGGAGAGCAGCACGCCGAACAGCCCCAGGTGGGGGGGGATGCCGAAGACTCCAGCTCCCAGCACCACCGTCCCCAGCGAGAGCAGCGCGAGGCCGGCGAGCCACCAGGAGCGTGGAACCTGTCCCGGGCCCGTGTGGCTCCCCGGGCCCCCGGCTCCGGCCTGGAGGAGCGAGGAGAACGCGCGGCGCAGGACGTCCCGCCGCGACAGCAGGTGGGTGAAGGCGGCGCTCGTCACCAGGGCGGTGCCGGGCCACATGCTCCAGTCGGACGCGTGTGCGTAGTCGGGTTGGGGCAGGGTGCCTCGAACGTGGAGCCAGGGGACGAGCACGCCGAAGCAGGTGATGGCGCCGAGCAGGATCGAGGCGGCGATGCGCGGGCCCACCAGGGCGCCGACTCCAGGGGAGAGCAGGCCGAGGTCGAGGGAGAAGGAGAGAGGAGCCAGCGGTACGCCGTGGACGGTGCCTGCAAGGGGCAGCGAGGCGGGTATCCGCTTCAGCCCATCGCGGGCGAACGTGAGCAGGCCGGCCACCAGGGCCGCTCCACCGAGCACCCGGGTTCCCTGGCGCGCGGAGACGTCTCCTTGCTGGAGCATCCGCGCCGCCGAGGCCGCGGCCAGTCCGGAGGGGAAGGGGAGGCTCTCGCGGTGGAGGAAGGCGTGCTGGAGTGGGACGGCGAAAAGGACTCCGAGCGCGGAGATGAGCAGCGTCCAGCAGAAGAGCGCCCAGCCCGGAGGGTGGTGGCCGGAGAGCATCAGCCACGCCACGTTGGCGGAGATGAGGGTGCCTCCCGTGGAGTAGCCCGCCGAGGAGGCCGTGGACTGCATGGCGCTCGTCTCCAACAGGGACAGCCCAGGGCGCGAGCGGGTGCGCCATGGCCAGGCCAGCGCCCGGTACATGCCGAGCCCCAGCACGCAGGCGATGACCGTCACCGGAAAGGCCAGCCCCGTCTTCAGTCCGACGTAGAGGTTGGTGAGGCTGAGCCCCGCGCCCAGGAGCGCGCCGAGCGCCAATGCGCGGGGGGTGAGTGCCCGGCCGGACACGGCGGCGCCGGGGGGGGGCTCGCTCCGCTCCTCTCGCATGGGCGGGAGACTACTCCGGCCCGCGGAGCAACTCCAAGACACGAGCGCCGTGCCGCTGGCTCAGGCCAGCTTCTCCCACCCGCTCAGGGGCAGCTCCAGGGTGAAGCATGCGCCATGGCCCTTGCCTTGGCTTTCACAGCGCAGCCGGCCCTTCATCGCCTCGGCGGCCAGCGCGCTGGAGTGAAGACCAAAGCCATGGCCTTCCTTCTTGGTGGTGAAGCCGTGGGAGAACAGCCGCGTCAGGTGCTCCGGGGCGATGCCCACCCCATTGTCTTCCACCTCGATGCGCAGCCACACCTCGCCCTCGCGCCGCACGCGCAGCGACAACCGCTTGTCATCGCGTCCGCTCTCCACCAGGGCATGCCGCGCGTTGCCCAGGAGATTCACGAGGATCTGCAGCAGCCGGTGCCGGTCCAGCGGCAGCGGTGCCACCTCGGTGTACTCGCGCTGGATGCGGATGCCCAGGCGCTCGAAGGCGTCCAGGTGCAGGCGCAGCGCGTTGTCGATCAGCTCGGACACCGTGACCAGCTCCACCCGGCCCACGACGCGGGCGTTCTCCTGCTGCAGGCTCACCACCTCGCGGATGTGCTCCACGTTGCGCAGCAGCTCCTTCATCTCCGTGAGCAGATCCTCCTGCTCCCGCACCAGGTGCCGGGACACCGTGGACAGGTACTTCGGAAGCTGGCGCCCCCGGGTGTCCTCCGTCAGGAAGGTGGGCAGGTTCGTCTCGTGCTCGGCCAGGAGCTCCGAGGCACGCAAGAGGGACGTGGTGCGCGAGCCTTGCAGCCGCTCGAGCACGAGCGAGGCGGAGACGTTGACGCTGTTGAACATGTTGCCCACGTTGTGCAGCACGCCCGTGGCCATCTCCGCCATGCCCGCCTGGCGGGACACCTCCATCAACCCCCGGTGCAACTCTCCCAGCTTCGCCTCGGCCTCCTTGCGCTCCGTGATGTCGCGTCCGAAGAGCGTCACCCCCACGGGCCGATCCCCCTGTCCCCACAGGGGGTGGAGCGCGACATCGAGCACCCAGGTGCGGTGGGGGCCCCGCCTGACCCACTCGAAGCGGACGCTCTCTCCGCGCAGGGCGCGCTGCAGGCTGTTGCGCCATTGCTCCTGCACCGCGGGATCGCTGCGCTGATCCAGCTCGGTTCCCGGGTGCAGCTCCTTGCCGTACATCTCCAGGAACATCTTCCGCGCCACGCTATTGGACGTGATGATGCGCCCCTGTTCGTCGAGCGAGCACACCGGATCCGTCGTGCTCTCCAACAAGCTGTGCAGCTTGCGCTCGCTGTCGCGCACCGTGGCGGAGGCCTCGTCCCGCGCGATGCCGAACAGCGAGCTCAACCCCCAGCCGAGCAGCAGGATGAGTGAGTCGAGCACTCCGGCGATCCACGCCTGGGAGTTGGCGAAGATCGGCTCCCGGCTCCCGAACCCCGACAGGTAGAGGGGCAGGAGGATCCCCGAGTTGAGACAGAAGAAACCCGTGAAGACGAGCCCCGCCTTCACTCCCAGCAGGTAGACCGCCAACAGGGGGATGAGCAGGCTGGCCGCGTGCGAGGCGACGATCTGACGGGACATCAAGAACGTCGTCAGCATGTACCCGGCCAGCATGGTTCCGCAGACGAGGAGCGACCCGAGCCGGAGCGGGCCTCCCGCTCTCAGGTACACCAGGATCAACGCGAAGCCGATCGCGGCGCCCGTGCCGATCCTCACCAGAGGTGCGCCCCCGTTCACCCCCAGGCCAGAGGTGATCGCGAGCACCAGGGACATGGCCGCCAGCAGGACGGTGCTCCCCAGCAGGACCCGGTAGCGGCCAAGCTCACCAGGCGTCAGGTGGTGCCGGTTCTCGGGCAACAGGGCGTCCAAACGCCCAAGCAACCACGTCCACCGCCCTGCGCTCATCGACGACCTCTCCGCTCGAGCAAGAACCCAGGTCGCGTGGTCGCAAACCCCCCCCCGAGTGAGCGGCGGCCCTGAGACGCCCGCAGCAGAGCCATGGCTACCACGCGTCGAAAGTCATGAGCAACCCATTGGAGCCACGTTTGAGCGGATTTGTTCAACCTCATCGTGCGCGGCAGAACTCCAGACAACCAGTGAAAACATCATCATCCTGGAGTCTGGTGACGAATGAGTGAAAACGAACTCGCTCGAATTGACATCGTTTCCGCGACCCTGGGCCCACGCGGGGAGTGACAGCCCGCGCGCGGGAGGAGAAGGGCGCTTGTCCGGCCGGCCGGGGGTGCATGGGGGCTCTTCCGGGTGGCTCACGGCGTCGCGCGTCCACGTTCCCTGGAAGTATCCAGGTGGGCTGTGTCCCATGCGTGGCGATGGGCGAGTGCTCTGAGGACGGCGCGGGGCCTGTCCTGCTAGAAGGCGGCGGCGACCGGCCCGGCTCTCCGTCACCTGGAGGCCGGGCTCCCTGCCCGTCGCGGTGCCTTCCGACAAGGACCCCCCTGACATGTCCGAACAAATCAAAGACTACAAGGCCAGAGCGCAGCACCTGGTGTCCCAGATGACGCTGGAGGAGAAAGCCCTGCTCATGTCTGGCAATGGCGCGTGGACGACCCACAAGGTCGAACGCCTGGGAATTCCTTCCATCTTCATGGCGGATGGCCCGCATGGGCTCCGGAAGGCATTGGGGCCCAATACGGCGGACAGCGTCCCCGCGACCTGCTTCCCCACCGCGTCCGCCCTGGCCTCGAGCTGGGACACGGAGCTCCTCGCGGAGATTGGCGCCGCCCTGGCACGCGAGGCGCAGGCCAACGACGTCCAGTTGTTGCTGGGTCCGGGCAACAACATGAAGCGCTCTCCCCTGGGCGGGCGCAACTTCGAGTACTTCTCCGAGGATCCCTTCCTCGCCGGCCACCTGGCCGCCTCGTACATCAACGGGTTGCAGGGCCAGGGGGTGGGAAGCACCCTGAAGCACTTCGCGGTGAACAATCAGGAGCACGAGCGGATGGTGAGCAGCTCCATCGTGGATGAGCGCACCCTGCACGAAATCTACCTGCCCGCCTTCGAGATCGCCGTCACCCAGGCCCAGCCGTGGGCGATCATGTGCGCCTACAACAAGATCAACGGCGTCTATGCCTCCGAGAACCACCTGCTGCTCGAGGACATCCTCCGGGATGCGTGGGGCTTCCAGGGGTACGTGGTGTCCGACTGGGGCGCCGTGCATGATCGCGTGAAGGGCATCATGGCCGGGTTGAACCTGGAGATGCCTGGCAGCGGCGACGTGAACCGCAAGAAGATCATCGAGGCCGTCAAGGCGGGCCAGCTGCCGGAGTCTCGCCTGGACCAGGTGGTGGCCGGACTGCTCGCCGTGGTCCTCAAGGCCACGGAGAGCCGCCGCGGCGGTGTCCGCGTCGACGTGGACGAGCACCATGCCCTGGCGCGGCGGGCGGCGGGCGAGAGCATCATCCTCCTGAAGAACGAGGATGACCTGCTGCCGCTGGAGACCGGAGGAAAGAAGAAGATCGCCGTGATTGGCGCGTTCGCCAAGGACCCCCGCTACCAGGGCGCTGGAAGCTCGCAGGTGAATCCGACCCGTATCTCCAACGCCTATGCCGAGCTGGCGGCGCTCCTCGGTGGCGACGAGCGCCTGTCCTACGCGAGCGGCTATGACCTGGAGGGGGTCACCACCGCGCAACTGCTCGAGGAGGCGCGGCAGCAGGCGAAGAGCGCGGACCTGGCCATCGTCTTCGCCGGTCTGCCGGACAGCCACGAGTCCGAGGGCTTCGACCGCTCCACCCTGGACATCCCCGAGGGCCACAACCGGTTGATCGACGCGGTCAGCCAGGTGCAGCCCAACACCGTGGTGGTGTTGATGAACGGCTCGGCCATCACCATGCCCTGGGTGGGCCGGGTGAAGGCCATCCTGGAGGGCTGGCTGACGGGACAGGCCGGCGGCGGCGCCATCGCCGACATCCTGACCGGCAAGGTCAACCCCTCGGCGAAGCTGGCGGAGACCTTCCCGACGCGGGTGGAGGACACGCCGACCTTCACCGAGTTCCCCGGTCTCAACCAGCAGGCCCGCTACGGCGAGGGCGTCTTCATCGGTTACCGGTACTACGACAAGAAGAACATCACGCCGCTGTTCCCGTTTGGTTTTGGTCTGAGCTACACGACCTTCGCCTACTCGGAGCTGAGCTTCAGCGCTCCGTCCATCCATGAAACCGAGAGCCTGACCGTGGAACTGAAGGTCAAGAACACGGGGAAGGTGGCGGGAAAGGAGATCGTCCAGCTCTACGTCCGCGAGGACAAGCCCGTGGTCAGCCGTCCGGACAAGGAGCTCAAGGCCTTCACCAAGGTGGCGCTCGAGCCCGGCGAGGAGAAGACGGTGCGCTTCACGCTGAGCCGGCGTGATTTCGCCTACTACAACACCAATCTCCACCGCTGGTCCGTCAACCCGGGCCGCTTCGACATCCTGGTCGGTGGCTCGTCCCGGAACCTGCCCCTGCGCAAGCACGTCCTGGTGGAGGTGGCCCAGCAGGAGGTCCCCTCGCTGTCACGCCACTCCCTGGTGAAGGAGTTCAAGGACCACCCCAAGGGCAAGGAGTTCTACCCCCAGCTGGTGGGCGTCATCATGGGCGGGACGACCGAGGAGCCCGGCGGCGTCAAGCGCACGCCCGAGGAGGAGCGCGCCCGGAAGAAGGCCGAGATGTCGACGCTGGTGTTCGCCCACGACATGCCCGTCTACAAGCTGGTGCTCTTCTCCGAGGGCAAGTTCTCCGAGCAGAAGCTCAACGACATCCTGGCGCGGGTGCAGTAGCCGCGAGCGCCCCGGTGCCGTGAGGGCGGCGGGGCGCATCCACCCGGAAGTGGATGCGCCCGCTTCGCCGCCCGAGGTGGTTGTTACTTGGGCTTGATCTCCGTCAGGACGAGGAGGTTCTCCGGGATGGAGTTGGGCGTGAGCTTCGCGTAGGGGTTGTCCTTGTTCGGGAAACCCGTGAAGCGGCGCGTGCTGTACTCACCCCAGGACGGGCCGGGGAAGAGCGGGATGACGGGCGCGTTCTCCACGAAGAGCACCTGGAGCTGATCGGAGATCTTCTTCTGCTCCGCGGGATCGCTCGTGGCCTCGAAGGCCTTGAGCAGGGCGTCCGCTTCCTTGTTGCCGAAGCGGTGCCAGTTGCGCGCCGCGACCGTGCCCACGGGCTGCACCGTCTCGGTGCCGAGGAAGTCCCGGTAGACGTAGTACGGATTGGGCTCGTCGGACGACCAACCCATGGACAAGTCGAACTCACCCTTCTGGATGCGCTCGAACCAGGGGCTGAAGTCGTAGGTCTTCAGGGTCGCGTCGATGCCCACCTGCTTGAGGTTCTGCGCGATGATCTGCGCGGCGCGCACCCAGTCGGACCAGCCCGTCACCACGTTGACGTCGTAGCGCAGGGGCTTCTTGTCCGGTCCCACGCGAATGCCATCGTCGCCGCGCTTGTAGCCCGCCTCGTCGAGCAGGGCGCCCGCCTTGGCGGCGTCGAACTTCACCCAGTCACCGCTCTCCACGGCCTTGGCGTTGCGCCAGCTGTTGTGGGTGTCGCTCAGGCCCGTGGCGTCCGAGGGCCGCGTGTAGTTGTACATGGCGACCTTGACGATCTGCTCGCGGTCGATCGCCATGCTGAGCGCCTTGCGCACGCGCACGTCGTCGAAGGGCTTCTTCGTGGTGTTGGCGTAGAGAATCACCGTGTTGCCCACGAGCGGGAACCAGTAGTGATTGTTCTCCTTGTCCTTGCTCACGTAGAGCCGCTCGATGTCCGGCACGAAGTTGCCCGCGTAGTCCACCTCGCCATTGAGCAGCGCGAGGTTGGCCTGGTCGTTGCCGGGGTAGGCCGGGAAGCGCAGGGCCTGGACGTAGGGCTTGCCCTGCTGCCAGTAGTTCGGGTTGCGGCCGATCTCCCAGATCTGGTTCTGGAAGACCTTGATCTCCGTGAAGGGCCCCGTGGCCACGGGGTTCTCGTTCTTGTAGGAGACCGGGTCGGCGACGTCCTTCCACTTGTGCTCGGGGACGATCGGCTGCTGCGCGATGTAGAGCAGGCCGGGCACGAAGACGCGGCTGAAGGTGAACTCCACCGTGGCGTCATCCTTGGCCTGCACGCCCTCGAGGAACGCCCACACGCTCGACAGATCCAGCGCCTTGTGCTTCTTGAGCAGCTCGAAGGTGAAGGCCACGTCCTTGGCGGTGAGCGGCTGGCCGTCCGACCACTTCACGCCCGGACGCACGGAGAAGGTGAGCGTCTTGTTGCCCTCGCCCCACGTGTACTTCTCGGCGAGCCACGGCACGTAGTCCGCCTTGAGCACGTTGAAGATGAGCATCGGCTCGTAGATGCCGGCGCGGGTGGGCCAGCGCGAGCTGCTGCTGGCCAGCAGGGGATTGAAGTTGCGGATCCAGGAGGTCTGTGCCTCCTGGGCAATGGTGACGGCCGTGGCCTTCTCCGCCGCGGGAGCCGTCGCGGTGGCCGCCGGCGTGCTCCCCTCCTGCTGCTTGCTCTTCGAACAGCCCGCCAGTCCCCCCAAGGAGACAAGACCCATGCACATCACGACTAGCCGGCGTTGCATCCACTGGTTGTTCATCTAGAGGCGCTCCTGGATTCCAGTTGAGGAGTAGGACCCGCTTCGGGTTGCTCGAAACGAGAAGGTAGTTCGCGCACCTACCCAGGCCGTGGCTTAGCATGGTTCTTCACCTCCTCCACCTCCAGAGTCATGCGTCTTCGCGGAGAGTCTCGACGCATCGCGGCGAACGACGCGCCGCGTCGAACCTGCTCTTCGCGCCTCATTGGAATGGAACAAAGGAATGGAACAAAGTCATTCACTCTCATCACGAGAGGAATGACGGATGAGAAGGTATTGGCGCGGGGCAGGACCCGGGGGTCCTGGGAGCGTGTCAGGCTTTTGAAGCCGCGCCCAGCTCGCCGAGCACCTGGGCGAGCTGCGCGAGGGGCAGCACGAAGTCCGCGGGCCCCTGGGCGAGCGCCGCGGCGGGCATGACCGGCATGTGCGCGGTCTCGGGCGACTGCACCAGCGTGACGCCCCCCGCCGCGCGCACCGCCGCGAGGCCTCGCGCCCCATCCTCGTTGGCGCCGGTGAGGATGATGGCCGCGAGCCGGGCGCCGTAGATGTACGCCGCCGATTCGAACAGCACGTCGATGGAGGGGCGCGAGTAGTGGACGGGCTCGTCCACCGAGAGCGACAGGGTGGGCCCCGTGTCCACCATCAGGTGGTAGTCCGGGGGAGCGAAGTAGACCGTCCCGGGCTTCACCGGCTCCTTGTCCTGGGCCTCCCTCACTGGCAGGGCACACCGGGGCGCGAAGATGTCCACGAGCAGGCTGGGCCGCTCGGGCGGAATGTGCAGGACGATCAACAGGGCGGGACGGAAGGTGCGCGGCAAGAGGGGCAGGAGGAAGGACAGCGCTTCCACGCCTCCCGCGGACACGCCCAGCACGACGGCGGAGACGCGGCCCCGGAACGCCTCGGGTCTGAGTCCGCTGGAGCTGAGGATGTCCGTGCCGTTCACGAAAAGCCCTGCCTCTTCTGGGCGAGCCACTCGTCCGGCACGAGTGGGGTGAAGGACTGCCCGTGTGCTCGAGAGTGTAGCGGCTTCCGGGGCCGAGCAAGCCCCGGGGGCCCAGCCCATCACGGAACGCTCGCGCACCCGGCCCACGGTTGAAGAGGAGTGTTTGTTTCTGGGCGTCGCGCCGTGCTTCCAGACGACACCTCCCGGCCCGCACTCGAGGGCGCGGGCCAGGAGGCAACGGTGGGACTTCAGGGGGCGATGTAGAGCCACCCGCCGAGCAGGGTGTTGTTGTCCACGCGCAGCTCGGGGTTCATCTGGTCCACGTTCACCGCGGCGCCCACGTAGGCCAGCCCTTGCGTGTCCGGGTTGCTCGACGGCGGGGGCGAGGCATTGCCGGTGATGGACACGGTCTCGCACCAGCCGGGCTGGAGAAGGCCCGTCTGGGCCTCACCCACGATGACATCCGTCAAAGGAGCGGGCGGCGAGGGGAGATGGAGGGTGGCGTCCGTGGACAGGAGCACGCTCACCCGGGTGCTCGCGGCGAGGGTGCCCTGGTTGCAGACGTTGACCTGCGTGGTGAGGCTCTGCCCGCTGCGGACGAACACGGGACTCTCCACCGAGGTGATGACGAAGTCCGCGTCCTGACCCACGCTCAGCAGGTAGCCCGGGTGGGTGTTGTTGTCCGTGCGGAACTCCTCGGGGACGTGGTTCGGGTCCATCACGGCGCCCAGGTGGAAGGTGCGCGTGCCGGGCGGGCTCATGGGCGGCGGATAGACGCTGCTGGCGGAGATGGACACCGTGGCGCACTGGTTGGGGGCCAGTGGCGGCACCGGCGCGTCACCCACGACCTGGTCCTCGAGGGGGCCCGGATACGAGGGGAGACGGATGTTCTCGTCCTCGGACAGGAGGAGGAACACGCGGCTGTCGTGGCGGCTGGTGCCCTGGTTGCAGACGGTGACCTGGGCGGAGAGGGGCTGGCCATGCTCCACGCTGGCGGGGCCCTGCACCGAGGTGATGACGAAGTCCGCCTCATACCCCACGCCCAGCACGTAGCCCGGGTGGGTGTTGTTGTCCGTGCGCAGCTCCTCGGGGGCGTAGTACGGATCCACCACGGCACCCAGGTGGAAGGTACGCGCGTCGGGCGGGCTCATGGGGGGCGGATAGATGTTGCTGGTGGAGATGGACACCGTGGCGCACTGGTTGGGGGCCAGCGCGGACACCGGCGTGCCGCCCACGACCTGATCCTCGGGAGGCGCGGAGGGCGAGGGGAGGCGGAGGTGCTCGTCCTGGGACAGCACGAGCATCACCTGGGTGCTCTCTCTCCGGGTGCCCTGGTTGCAGACGGTGACCTGGGCGGAGAGGGGCTGGCCATGCTCCACGCTGGCCGGACCCTTCACCGAGGTGATGACGAAGTCCGGCGCATACCCCACGCCCAGCACGTAGCCCGGGTGGGTGTTGTTGTCCGTACGCAGCTCATTGGGGGAGACGGACGGGTCCAATACGGCGCCCAGGTGGAAGGCGCGCACGTCGGGCGGGCTCGAGGGCGGCGGATGGATGCTGCTGGCGGAGATGGACACCGTGGTGCACTGGCCGGGGGCCAGCGACGGCACCGATGTTCCACCCACGAAGGCGTCCTCGGGAGGAGCGGACGACGAGGGGAGGCGGAGGTGCTCGTCCTGGGACAGCAGGAGCATCACCTGGGTGCTCGCGGTCCGAGTGCCCTGGTTGCAGACGGTGACCTGGGCGGTGAGGGGTTGGCCGAAGTCCACGCTGGTGGGGCCCTTGACCGAGGAGATGACGAAGTCCGCCTCATACCCCACGCCCAGCACGTAGCCCGGGTGGGTGTTGTTGTCCGTGCGCAGCTCCTCGGGGGCGTAGTACGGGTCCAGCACGGCGCCCAGGTGGAAGGCACGCACGTCGGGCGTGTTCGTGGGCGGCGGATAGATGCTGCTGGAGGAGATGGGCACCGTGGTGCACTGGCCGGGGGCCAGCGGCGGCACCGGTGCGTCATTCACGATCTGGTCCTCGGGCGGCATGGGCGGAGAGGGGAGGCGGAGGTGCTCGTCCTGGGACAGCAGGAGGAACACGCGGGTGCCCCGGGCTCGGGTGCCCTGGTTGCAGACGGTGACCTGGGCGGTGAGGGGCTGGCCATGGTCCACGCTGGCCGGGCCCTTGACCGAGGAGATGACGAAGTCCGGCGCAGACCCCATGCCCAGCACGTAGCCCGGGTGGGTGTTGTTGTCCGTGCGGAGTTCCTCGGGGGCGTAGTACGGGTCCACCACGGCACCCAGGTGGAAGGCGCGCACGTCGGGCGGGCTCATGGGCGGCGGATAGATGCTGCTGGAGGAGATGGGCACCGTGGCGCACTGGCCGGGGGCCAGCGGCGGCACCGGTGCGTCACCCACGACCTGGTCCTCGGGAGGCATGGACGGAGAGGGGAGGCGGATGTGCTCGTCCTGGGACAGCAGGAGGAACACGCGGGTGTCCCGGATGCGGGTGCCCTGGTTGCAGACGGTGACCTGGGCGGAGAGGGGCTGGCCTTGCTCCACGCTGGCCGGACCCTTGACCGAGGAGATGACGAAGTCCGGCGCATACCCCACGCCCAGCACGTAGCCCGGGTGGGTGTTGTTGTCCGTGCGGAGTTCCTCGGGGGCGTAGTACGGATCCACCACGGCGCCCAGGTGGAAGGCACGCACGTCGGGCGTGCTCGGGGGCGGCGGATAGATGCTGCTGGAGGAGATGGGCACCGTGGCGCACTGGCCGGGGGCCAGCGGCGGCACCGGCGCGTCACCCACGACCTGGTCCTCGGGAGGAGTGGAGGGCGAGGGCAGGCGCAGGTGCTCGTCCTGGGACAGCAGGAGGAGCACGCGGGTGTCCCGGGCGCGGGTGCCCTGGTTGCAGACGGTGACCTGGGCGGAGAGGGGCTGGCCGTAGTCCACGCTGGCCGGGCCCTTGACCGAGGAGATGACGAAGTCCGGAGCATACCCCACGCCCAGCACGTAGCCCGGGTGGGTGTTGTTGTCCGTGCGCAGCTCGGAGGGATCGTTCGGGTTCAACATGGCGCCCAGGTGGAAGGCGCGCACGTCGGGCGTGCTCGGGGGCGGGGGGTAGATGTTGCCGGAGATGGACACCGTGGTGCATTGGCCGGGAGCGAGCGGAGGCACCTGCGTGCCACCCACGAAGGCGTCCTCGGGAGGACCGGAGGGAGGGGGGACGAGGAAGTGCTCGTCCTCGGACAGCACGAGGGCCACGGAGGTATCGCGGGTGCGGGTGCCCTGGTTGCAGACGGTGACCTGGGCGGTGAGGGGCTGGCCATGCTCCACGCTGGCGGGGCCCTTGACCGAGGAGATGACGAAGTCCGGCGCAGACCCCACGCCCAGCACGTAGCCCGGGTGGGTGTTGTTGTCCGTGCGCAGCTCCGAGGGGTCGTTCGGGTCCAGCACGGCGCCCAGGTGGAAGGCGCGCACGTCGGGCGTGCTCGAGGGCGGCGGATAGATGCTGCTGGAGGAGATGGACACCGTGGCGCACTGGCCGGGGGCGAGCGGAGGCACCGGTGCGTCACCCACGGGCTGATCCTCGGGAGGCGCGGAGGACGAGGGGAGGCGGATGTTCTCGTCCGCGGACAGCACGAGGAACACGTGGTTGCCGGAGGGGCGGGTGCCCTGGTTGCAGACGGTGACCCGGGCGGTGAGGGGCTGGCCGTGGTCCACGCTGGCGGGACCCGTCACCGAGGAGATGACGAAGTCCGGCGCAGACCCCACGCCCAGCACGTAGCCCGGGTGGGTGTTGTTGTCCGTGCGGAGTTCCTCGGGGAAGTAGTTCGGGTCCACCACGGCGCCCAGGTGGAAGGCACGCACGTCGGGTGTGCTCGGGGGCGGGGGATAGGCGTTGCCGGAGATGGACACGGTGGTGCACTGGCCGGGAGCGAGCGGAGGCACCGGGGTGCTACCCACGACCTGATCCTCGGGAGGCGCGGAGGGCGAGGGGAGGCGGAGGTGCTCGTCCTCGGACAGGAGGAGGGCCACGCGGCTGTCGTAGATCCGGGTGCCTTGGTTGCAGACGGTGACGCGGGCGGTCAGGGGCTGCCCGTGCTCCAGGCTGGTGGGACCCGTCACCGAGGTGATGACGAAGTCCGGCGCTTTCCCCACGCCCAGCAGGTAACCCGGGTGGGCGTTGTCCTCGACGAACTCGGGGATGGATTGGCTCGGGTCCACCACGGCGCCCAGGTGGAAGGCGCGCACGTTGGGCGTGTTCGTGGGCGGGGGGTAGATGTTGCCGGAGATGGACACCGTGGAGCACTGGCCGGGAGCGAGCCAGGGCACCGGCGCCTCACCCACGAAGCTGTCCTTGGTGGAAGAGGAGGGCGAGGGGAGGCGGATGTCCGCGTCCTCGGACAGGAGCAAGGCCACCTGGGTGCTCTCGCTCCGGGTGCCCTGGTTGCAGACGGTGACCCGGGCGGTGAGGGGCTGCCCGGGCTCCACGCTGGCGGGACCCTTCACCGAGGTGACGACGAAGTCCGCTTTGAAGCCGATGCCCACCGGCGCGCTGAAGCGCGTGTTGTTGCCCGGGTTCTCATCCCCGAGTGAATCGAGGCGTGCTCCCACATACCAGACACCGTTCGTGGGCACCTGGGCGGACATCCGCGTCGTCTGCCGTGAGCACTGCCCGGGAGCCAGATAGGGCAGGTAGAGCTGTCCCCCGGGCAGGTCCGTCTGCGGGGAGAAGACGGTGTCGGCGGAGAGGAACAACGCCGCCTGCGTGGAGCCTCCCTGTCCTCCTTGGTTGCACACCGTGGCCGCGACCTCGAAGGCGTCTCCCGGCAACACGCTGGAGGGAGCGTTCAACTCCGTCACCACGAAATCGGGTCCGGTGACCAGAGGGTTCGCGGCCTCACTCGCGCCCGCCGCGGAGGGCTCCGGCGTCTGGCATCCCAGGAGGGCCATCATGGAGAGGGCTCCCAGGCTCGCTTTCATCCTGCGTTCATCCATTGGTGTTCGCTCTTTCGACAGCATGGGGTAGTGCGGCTTCGGTCAGGGGCCGAGCCGCGAAGCGCCCGGGGGTGCGCGACAGCAGAATATTCTGTTTTGGGTCGAAAATCCTGAGTTCTTGGAAAGGTGGGTTTTTTCACGCGTGGTGAAGGGGCTCACCCGGTTCGGGGACGGAGGTTCGCGCCCGCGGGTCAGGCTCGGCTTCCGACGGAGTGGTTCGACTCCAATGCGTGCCGCGGCGGTCCCCAGGCTTCCCTCCGCCGCGAGCACCTTTTTTCGTCGTGGCTAACCTCGCGCTTTTTTTCGGCTCCGCGTGGGACAGGCGTCTCGTTTTCTCGTCCTTTGGGAGAACCCACGCTGGCGCTGAATTCCGGCGTTCACTCCGCGGAGATGCTCGTGACCAAGAAACTGACGCGTTCCTGGGTCGTTCCATTCGCCCTCCTGGGCCTGGCTGGATGTGCCAAGCCCGGTTCCGACGAAGCGCCCGCTCCCGCTTCCGGGGACGCTCACGCGACGGCGTGGGTGCCCGGGACGCCGGTGCCCGCCCAGGCGCATGCCGAGGGAACGGGGCACACGATGGAGATGGACTGGATCCGCCGGGACGGTTCGATCGATGACCTGACCGACCACTCGGCGTTGATCGTCAGCGGCCGGGTGGAGTCCACGCGCTACGACGTCGTCCGCGCCTGGGCGCAGTCCAAGGTGGAGGGGCAGCCTACCGGACCGGAGAGCGGCATCTACTCCGACCTTCCGGTGACCATCGCGACCGTGCGGATCGGCGACATCGCGCGCTCCTCGCAGGAGTTCAAGACCGCCTCGGGCGGCACGGTGGCGCAGGGCTCCACCGTGGAGATCATGTTCCCGGGCGGTCTGCTCTCCGACGGATGCACGATCGCGCCGCAGGACAGCTTGCTGCCGGCGGTGGGCGCCCAGGCGGTCTTCTTCCTCGTCCCGCCGGGGGGCACCAAGCCCCTGGCCACGCGCTCCATGGAGGGCCTCTACTCCGTGGTCGGCGGCCCGGTGGGCCAGTTCCAGGTGAAGGACGGCCTCATCCAGGACGCGGGCTCGCAGCGTCACGCCGCCGCGACCGAGGGATACGCCGGCAAGCCGGTCAGCGCGCTGCTCGAGCGGGTCGCGTCCCGCGCGAAGGCCGTCCAGTACCTGGGCCCCGACCTGCCCAGGCTGGCCATGTTGGATGAGCGCCCCTCACAGGGGCCGTCCGCCCAGAGCTGGTGCGGGATTCCGCTCTTCCCCCACAAGTGGTGCCGCAAGCCCACGAACATCACCTTCACGGACTACTCCAGCACGAAGTGGCCCGTCGGCGACGGCATGAACGAGTGGATGTACAACAACTACAACAACAGCCTGTACCTCCACTGGCGCGCCAGCGGCACGTCCGACGTCATGGTGTACGAGAACAACTACGGCGCCAATGGCTGGTACGGGTATGCGACCTACAACGCCGCCAGCGCTAGCTGCATGGCGAGCGCCATCATCCAGTTGAACACCTACTACTACTCGGGCTGGCACTACGGGAAGACGGTCTCGACCCACGAGATCGGGCACGTCCTCGGGCTCAATCACCACAGGGATTGCAACTCGATCATGTATTACAACCCCACCGCGTGTGCGGCCAACATCACGACCTGCGACATGCAGGCGGTGTCGGAGCGCTATCCGTACTGAGCGCGGTCTGATGACACGCTGAACCAAGCGCGCCTCCTGGCTCCTGGCCGCGGAGGCGCGCCTCGTGGCCCCGGCTCCGCCTCCGCTCGAAGCGAGCTCAAGAGTCCCTCACCCGCGCAATTGACGGGCTCGCATTCAAGCATCGCCGACGACTTGAACGCCGAATTGTTTGAGCATTTCGGCACACGAGCCGGACTGCTCATCGCCCTGTATCGAGACTATGACGAGCGACAGACCCTGGCGATGCGCGCCGCCCTGGAGACCAATGGACGGACGCTCGAGGACGTCGCGGGGATTGTCAGCGCCGCCTACATCGATTGCGTCCTGACTGCCGGACCCGAGTTCGGAGCCATCTTCGCGGCCCGCTCGGCCACTGAAGAAATGGAGGACTTCCGGCAATCCTTGCGAGACTCCTATGTCGCCGAGTATCGCGAGGCGTTCGCGCGCTTCGTGAAGCTTCCCCGCCAGGAGGGCCAGGTGCTGATGGAGGGCATCCTCGGCGCCTCGGAAGCCCTGGCGCAAGCCGCCGCCTCGGGGCGGACGTCGCGAGAGCAGGCCATCGCCGCGCTCTCGCGCATCATGCTCGGGGCGCTCAGCGCCCCGGACCGGCCGTGACTCCTCGCTGTGTGCTCGCCGGTCGTGCGGCGATCAATGCTCGTTGGAGCGGCAGGCGTGTCCCAATGCGCGGAGCACATGAAGTGCGGGAGAGCCACTAAACTGCGGCAGGCTCACCTCCACGCCCGGCGCCGTGAGGCGAAGGGCTCCCGGCGGTGGGGCCGGGGACATGACTCTCATGGGGGTGGCGTTCGGCGCGTGTCGGGCACGACCTCCGCGCTGCGTCACGGATTGATGGAGCCCTGAAGCGGCCAGAGCGCTTCCCGGAAATTGGCGGGCGCTCCACCTCTTGAGGCTCGGCAGTCAGGGCCCCATGCCTCCTATCCGCGATGCGCATGAATTTGCGACGCCCCCCCTACTGGTCAAGAATGTTTCCTTGACTTGAGTGAGGGGAAGCATCCACGGATGAGCCATCGCCGTCAAAGCACAACGCCTTCGCTCCCACTAAGCACGCTGGATGGAAGATCCTTCGGTCGTCCGGGGGACGAGTTCGAGGAGAATCTCGAGGGCAAGTGGATTCCCCAGGCGGACGACTACACCCGGATCATCGCGCTCGTGAAACGCATCGAGCAGGGTCTTTCCGTCGATGCGGAGGGACTTGGGATCGCCCCGCGGCAGGTGGATTACTACACCCAGGCCGCGCAGATTCTCGGTCTCGTCTCGGCGAAGAACCGGCTGCTCGCGGCGGGCCGGGCGCTGTTGTCTCTCCAGGATGATCCCACACGCCGTGCGCGGTTGGCACTCGCATTCGAGAACAGCCGATGCGGTCGCGCGTGGACAAAATGGTTTGGTGTGACCAGTCTGGCCGAGGTCAATCCCAAGAGCGCGACGGAATTCATCACCGCCAGAACTGACCTCGGCGGTGCAACCGTGGGCCGCCGTGCCTCCACGCTGGAGACGTGGATGGATGCCTGGATGTATTTCCATCCAGCGGTGCAGAAAGACCGCGATCCCGCGCAAGCCCGGAAAGCCCATGCCTTGGGACACACGGCGGTGCTGGATAGCGGTCAATCCCGGCTGGTTGTCCAGGCACTGGGTCCGGGAACGTCCTTGCTGCGATGCGCAACGGCTTACCTCTCCGTTGGAGGCTACGAGCTGCTCGTCGAACCGTTGAGAGAGGCGGAACTGCGTCTGCTTGTCGGCTCGGATTCAGCCTTCACGAGTGTCAGCCAAATCATCACGGACTTCCGCCGGAGCATCACGGAAGGGGTTCCGACGCTCGATAAAAAAGAAGCCATCCAGGATCTTCAGCGTGGCGTCGTCACCGGGCGGGTCAAGGTTCGGATTTTCGACCCACGCTACAAGCCACGACTTCATGCGAAGATATACATCTTCGATGAGTACGCGGCTTATGTCGCGTCCGCGAATCTCTCCAAGAGCGGTCTACAAACCAATATCGAGGGGGGATTCAGCGTCCGCGAGCCCGACGCCATCGCATACTACCGCAACCAGTTCGATTCCTTGTTCCAGAAAGGGGTGGAACTGACGCAAGAGGTGCTGCGTGAACTGGAGGAGAGCTGGGCCTTCGCGCCGCTGACGACGCCTTATCTCCTTTACCTTCGGGTATTGATTGAGCTGTTTCCAGGAGTTCCTGAACTCACCCGGGAGACGCAGCGGCGGCTCGCGGACTATCAAGAGTTGACGGTGGGCGCGGTGCTGCGCGCCCTGGTCGAACAGCGGGGGGCGCTGTTGATTTCTCCCACGGGCACAGGCAAGACGGTCATGGCCTGTTACGCCGCTAAGGTTCTGTTCTTGCGGCGGGATGTCCAGCGCATCATCGTCATCTGCCCGAATGCTCGGCTTCATCGAATGTGGGAGGAGGAGTTTCACCGCTTCGGGCTCCCGGTGAAGGTGGTGACGCATGGCATCGTCCAGGGCAAGGGAGCTCCTGCGGAAGGTCACGCAACTCGTCTTGGCCGGATTCATGGCGGCGCACGTGAAACGGATCTCGTCATCGTCGATGAGTGCCACGCCTTCAGGAACGTGCGAACGAATGGGTTCGAGAACCTGAACTCCCTGTTGGACCGACGCGAAGGCCCCGGCGTACCCCGTCTGCTGCTTCTCTCCGCGACGCCCATGAGCAGGGGCCTGGATGATCTGAACGCGCTGCTCCAATTGGTCTCCGAGCCTCCTCTGGAGAAAATCGAGGATCTCGTGAGCGCGCGCCGGGTCGTGAACATCACACTTCCCTTCATCATCAAGCGCTTCGGTATCAAGAAATCAGGCCATTCTGGAGGGGGGCTCCGGTTCGGGAATGAGGTAAGGTATTTTGGCCGGATTCAAGTTCGTACCCTGTCGTATCAGTCGCCTGCGGAGCAGGTGTTCGATCTCATCTCCAAGATGGACTTTCGTTTCCGGTGGCTTCCAGATGAGATGGAGGAATTGAGGGCGGCGGGTGACGTCGCATTCCCCCAGGGAGAGATCGTCGAATCAGCAGCATTCCTCAAGCTGCTCTTGCTGCGAAGAGCGGAAAGCAGTCCTGGAGCCATCAGGCAGACGATTGATCGCTTGTTGGCGTCGGACGAGAGCAGGTTGGCTCCTGAATCCCGGGAGGAACTCAATGCGAATCTGCGAGAACTGCGACGACTGACGCAATCCACTGTGAACGATACGAAGCTGACGGAACTCGTGCGTGTGCTCAAGGAGCGTGTTGGTCGGCGACGTGTGCTTGTCTTTTCGCTCTGGACGGATACGGTTGAGTATCTCGTGTCCGCGCTGTCCAGGGAGTTGCCTGGGGCGAAGATCGAGGCGTTGACGGGTAGACTCAACACGAAGGAGCGCGGGCGGTTGATTCGACGCTTCGCGCCATCCGCTCAGGGACGTTCGCGCCGCGTGAGACACGACGATATCGATGTTCTTGTCGCCACAGACGCCATCGCCGAGGGTGAAAACCTTCAGGATGCGGATGTCGTTGTCAATTACGATTTGCCGTGGACCCCTCTCTGTCTGATCCAACGGGTCGGGCGTGTGGATCGACCCACGAAGAAGCTGAGAGACATCGAGGTCTTGAACTTCTATCCAGAGAACGAGCTTTTCGAGCAGTTGTTGCAACTCCGGCGGAGATTGGAAGATCGCTCCAGGATGTACGAGAAGATGTCGCGGACTCAAGTCGTCGGAGAGACCGAGCGGAACCTCGCCCATGTGGATGAGAACGACATCGGGCTGATTTGCGAGTTCTACAAGTCCGCCGTCGACTTTGAGCGGATCCGCGAGAAGTGCACACGCGTGCCGACATCGGCGTATCTGCTCGACAGGGCAGGGGCGTCGAAGCGTGACGTGACTCGGGCCAGCTCACTGCCCATCGGTGTCTGTTCGTGTCGGAGCGGACCCCGGCCTGGAATCTTCGCGCTCCTGCGGATGGGGACAGAGTTGCGATGCGTCTTCTGGCCTGCGGACGGCGGTCCCCCCGAGGAGTCTCCTGGAAATCAGGCTCACGACTTGCTTCTCGAATACGTCCGGGTTTCTCCCGAGACAGCTCAGCTCGACGAACCATCCACCTTCAGGCAAGAACTCGAGGCCCTCGTCCAGCAATGGGCGGAGAACCACCGGCCGAAGGGTGATGAAGTCTCGGTCGTTTGCGCCGAGTCCATCGTGCCAAAGCGTACGGACATGCCTTGAGCGTGTCAGGGGCGATCATTCTCCAGCCCCGGCTCCGCCCCCGCTTGAGGAAGCGGCAGGCCGCGCTCCAGGCCCACGGCGAAGGCGAGTCTGCAGGGCGAGCGCGGCACCAATCAGCATGTGGGGCCCCACCGTGCTCGAGCCGGGCCAATGGTATCATGCCGCCGCGGTGTTCAAGCACAACGACAAGGTCTACCTCTATCTCAACGTTCGATGCGTCGAATCGCTGTCGAGCGGCTCTGGAACTTCCAGACTCCACCCTACGCCGATTTCCGCTGACTCAGCGCCACGCTTCCCAGGATCAGCGCGCCCGCGCTCAACATGGTGCCCGTCAGCGGCTCGCCCAGCATCAGCCAGGCCCAGGCCACGGCGAACAGCGGCACGAGGTAGGTGACGGTGACCGCGCGCGCCGCGCCGATGCGCTGGATGAGGCGGTAGTACAAGGTGTACGCGATGCCGGAGCAGATGACGCCGAGCGCCGCGGCCGACAGCCACGACACCGCCGGGATGGGATGCGACGGCCACGTGGCGACCGCGAACGGCAGCGTCAGCAATGCCGCGCAGGACAGCGTGGCCGCGGCGACCGCGCCAGCCGGCAGGCCGGTGAGATGACGTCGCACCATGTTCGCGCCAATGCCATAGAGGAACGCGGCCGTCGTGCCCGCCGCCACCGCCCAGCCGATGCTCGCGCCCCCGACCTTGCCGCTGGCCAGCACCACCACGCCGGCGAAGCCCGCGAACAGCGCCACCGCACGCCGCTTGCCGATGCGCTCCCCGTAGAACAGGAACGCCACCAGGGCGGTGAACAGCACCGTCATGCTGTTGGTGATCGCTCCGATGCCGGCCGGTGCACGTTGCGCCGCCCAGGCGAACAGCGAGAACGGCACCGCGGAGTTGATCACGCCGATCAGCGCCAGCTTTGGCCACAGCTTCGGACCGAAGGCCGCGCGCGCTCGCCACAGGAAGGGCATCAGCACGAGCGCTCCCAGGGCGAGCCGGAGCTCGACCAGGGGCAGCGCGCCAAAGTCCCTGGCGGCGATGCGCATGAACATGAAGGATGCACCCCAGATGGCGCCAAGCAGGCCCAGCTCGAGCGGCGTGAGCCACGCTCCTGCCAGGGGGGAAGGGGATGTCGTACGGGCGAGCGCGGGAGAGCTCATGGGGGTTGCCGGGTCCTTGGAAGGGAGGAAAGGCGGCGCCATGACAACAATGAAGTTGTTGTCTGATGGCCATTGTCGCCACCCGGGCCCAGGTCACAAGCGCATCCTTTTGAGGTCAGCCACAAATGTGATTTGAGGCTCGCCATGACCCTGCCGACGGACTGGCTCCCGGCCCTGGCGGCGTTCGAGTCCGCTGCCCGCCACCAGAACTTCGCCCACGCGGCGGAAGAGCTGCACCTGACCGCCAGCGCGGTCAGTCACCATGTGCGCAAGCTGGAAGCACAGCTCGGCGTCGCGCTGTTCCAGCGGCACGCGCGTGGCGTGTCGTTGACGGCCGAAGGTCGCCGGCTCGCCGATGCCGCCAGCAGCGCGCTGAGCGACATGGACGTCGTCCTGCGCGGACTGCGCGCCGCTCGCGACGAGCACGACCGCGTACGCATCACCACCCTGCACTCGCTGACCTACACCTGGCTGCTGCCGCGCCTGCCGCGGTTCATCGCCGCGCATCCGCACATCCGTCTCCACGTCGACACCGAATTGGTGCTGACTCGCTTCGACGAAGCAGGCCCCGATCTCGGCATTCGCTATGGCCAGGGCCATTGGCCGGGATTGACCGCGCACCACCTGATGGACGACGCACTGTTCCCGGTGGCCTCACCGGCGTTGGCCGGTATCGAGGGCATCCACGAAGCGGCCGACATCGCGAAGCTGCCGCTGGTCTCGGACCTCGCGCTCCAGGGCTGGCAGGACTGGTTCCGCGCCGCGGGCGTGCGCGGTGCCCGGCTCGATGAGCGTCATGGCTTCAGCGACACCACCAATGCGCTGATGGCCGCGGTGCATGGCCTGGGCGCGGTGCTCGCGCGCGAGCAGATCATCGCGCCCTACCTCGCCGACGGCCGCCTCGTGCGACTCCCCGGGCCGACCATGCCGGCGCGCTTCGGCTACTACGTGGTGTATCCCGCACATCGACGGCTGCGGTCGGCGGCTCGCGCCTTCGTCGATTGGCTGCTGGAGCAGCCGGGGCAGCCCGACAGGTAGCCCGCGAGGACCCCTCCGCGGCCGGACCACCCGCATCGGCTCGTTCTCGGCTTTTCTCGCTCCGGTGGACGGAAGAGAGCCCGTGGAGAGCGCGCCCGCCGGGCTCTCGTGTCAGGGATGCGCGTTGGCGATGCCGAGGTACTCGCCGAGCCGAAGCTCGACCTCGAGGCCTTTCTCGGCGAACTGCCTGCCAAGCCGCGCGAAGCCCGCCTGGAAGCCCGGTCCAGCCAGCGAACTCGTGTACTCCGCATATGCCGTGGCAAAATCAGCGTCCGGAGGCAGTGACGCCCGGTTGACTTGCGCCTTGGCGGCAGCCACGACGGCCTTGTCGAAGGAGGCGACGCGGGTCGCGAGCCTTTCCACGAATCGATCGAGCTCGGCGTCGGGCAAGGTTCGTGTGACCCAGCCGTATCGCTCGGCAAGCTCGGCATCGTAGTCCTGGCTGGTGACAATCGCCTCGAGGCCGCGGTCACGCCCGATGAGGCGTGGCAGACGTTCACTGCCACCCCCCCCTGGCAGGATGCCGGTGCCGACTTCCGGCTGCCCGAAGATGGCGTGCTCGCGGCTCGCGTAGCGCAAGTCGCACGCCAGAGCGAGTTCGTTGCCCCCTCCGCGCGTTCGTCCGCGGATCTTCGCGATGCTCAAGAAGGGAGCCTTCGAAAGGCGAATGACCAAGTCGACCCACAGGGGGACGGAGTCTGGGCCTGGTATGAATGGAAACTTGTCGGCTTGCCGAAGATCGAAGTGATTGAAGAAGAAGCCGCTGACGTTGCTCGTGAAGATGACAACCTGAACTCGAACGTCATTCTCGAGTTCATGGAGGATCTCGTGCAATCGTGTCACGGTCTCCGGCGCGATCACATTCGCGGGCGGATTCGCGAAGGTGATGGTGGCGATCTTCGGCGTTGATTTTTCGAAAATGATGGTGCTTTTCTCGCTCATATTGCGCTCCTGAGATGGCTGGATGTCGGCGCTCCGCGATGGACCGCCGAGGCGAAGTTCGAGGCGACTCCCGCGCTGGTCGCGACGGACCAGCACGGAGCGCGCGCTTGCTTGCTACGGTGTGGCTAGCGACCGAGGAAGCGGTTCACGTCAGCGGCGAACTCTTGTGGATACTGGAACAAGAATGCGTGCCCAGCGTCCGGGTAGATTCGCAGCTGCGCATTCGGAAGATGCCTGGCCATCAGGTAGGAGTTCGCCGTTGGCACCATGATGTCGTTGTCTCCGTTGGCGACCAGCGTCGGCTGCTTGATCGCCGCGAGGCGCGAGAGTTTCGACGCGTCCGGGATACCCCAAGTCGAGATCGCGGTGAGATGCGCGTTGGCGGTATCCATGGTGACCGGGACGTCTCGATTGGCCTGACGCAGGCGGAGGCGTTGGATGAACTCGCGGCCCTTCGCGCGACTTGACTCCGTCTTCTCGAAGAAGATGGTGAGCATCGCCTCCGCGTCGATCGTCTCGCGGATCGCGATCTCGAGCACTTCTGGCACGTACATGTGCATGCCCTCGCCGCCTTGGGGGCCCGTTCCGGCGAGAACCAGGCGGCGTACTTGATGAGGCCTCATCAATGCGAACTCCTGCGCCACGAAGCCACCGAGCGAGAAGCCTAGGATGTCAAAGCGCGCGAGCTTGAGCGCATCGACGAAGGCGATTGCACCATGGGCCATCTCGGCGACCGTGTCAGGCGTCTTGCCGCTCGAGCCGGCGACGCCAACGTTGTCCATCAGGATGACCTCGCGCTCCGTGGCGAGCGCATCGACGAGCGCCGGGTCCCAGTTGTCGAGATTGGCGCGATAGTGAACGAAGCACACGAGAGGCGTCGCCGCGCCGCCGGTCTTGCCGAAGCGCCGATAGGCATACCTCACGCCGTTTGCCGCTTCGATGGTCAGGTTTGGAGCAGTCAGTTGTCCGTCTTTCGTCGTCATATTTCGTGTCCTTTCAGCCCGTGCATGGTTGAAGCGCTTGATGGAGTTCCTCATCCCCTTGGTGCCGAGGGGGCGCGGAGATACAGCCCACGCGACAGACCGTCTTTCACCGTCCTGGTGAGCTGATCGACGAGCACCTCGTCGGCCCCGGCCTCCACACCATCGAGCGCCAGTCGTGCGACCTCCTCGGCCGGCATCTTCGGCACGTCGAGCCCGCGCACCATCTTGGCGCCGCGAGCGAGCAGCGCCCTCGTGAGGCTGAGGCCGAGGCCGCGATTGGCGCCTGTGACGAGTGCGACGGAGCGTCGGATGTTCATGACCTCCTTTTTGCAAGGACCGAGGCGCTCTGGCCAGTGGCGGTAACGACAACGTTCGGTCTATCCTTGCCACATGTTCGTGCACATGGTTCTCGAGGGTGTGGCCGACAGCGCGCTCGGCGTGGGGCTCGACGTCGTCGGCACGGCGGCGGAGCTCATCGGCGCCGGGCTCACGCTGTTGCCTCCTGGGACGAGGGAGATGCGCCAGCGTGTGGTGTCGCTCGACGGCCTGCCGGTGCGGTCCGCCGCCGGGCGGACGGTCGCGGTGGACGGCGCGTTCAGCCTTCGCGGGCTGCGCAAGGGGGATGTCGTCGTCTTGCCGGGGATGTTCGCGGCCAGTGGGCGAACCGTCGCGAAGTTGTTGGCCCGAGAGGACACACAACGCGCCGCGGACCTCCTCGCCAAGGCAGCTGACAAGGGCGTGATGCTCGCCGCGTCGTGCTCGGCCACGTTCGTGCTTGCCGCGTCGGGCCTCCTCGAGGGGCGGACCGCGACGACAACGTGGTGGCTCGCCCCGCAGTTCGCTCGGATGTTTCCCAGGGTGTCGCTCTCGGCCGATCTCATGGTGGTCGACGCCGGGGAAATCCTCACCGCCGGCTCCGCGCTGGCTCACGCGGATCTCATGCTCGCGCTCGTCGCACGGCTGGCGGGGCCTTCCGTGGCGCATCTCGTGACGCGCTACCTCGTCCTCGACGAGCGGCCCTCCCAGGCCCGCTATATGGTGATGGAGCATCTGCGCGTGTCCGACCCTGGGCTGCGAGCGGTCGAACGTTTCATCGCGCAAAATATCGGTCGTCAGCTCTCTCTCGACGAGCTTGCCCGCGTGGCCGCGGTGTCTCCGCGGACGCTCGCTCGCCGGGTCCACGCGGGCCTCGGAGTGACGCCGCACGAGCTCGTGCAACGCATCCGCGTGAGTCGCGCGGCACATCTTCTCGAGACGACGCACGCATCGGTCGACGAAATCGCCGCGCAGGTGGGCTACGCCGACGCCGCGGCTTTCCGACGCGTCTTTCGTCGATTCGCGGGTGAGTCGCCTCGCCGACGACGTGGGCCGGCCGCCTGAGCTCCTCGACGCGGCGGCTCGAGTCGCGAAACGCGAGGACTGTCGGCCCCGACTGCCTGAGAAACAGGCGGAGGCGGTGGTTGCTGGACGCGCTGGTGGGGTTGGACAGGCTGACAGCTACGGCGGAACCGAAGCAGGGGTCGAGGTCCGGTGGGGGGCTCACATCATTCTCAGCGAGAGCCTGCTGACTGCGTGGTGTGAGTCGCCCGTGCACCGGGCTCCAGGGTTTGGTGGATAGACCCCGTGAGTTGGCTACACGGGCGGTGGCGTCCCCGTCGCGGCCGGGTCAGTGCAGATGGAACAGCCCCTGGACGTTGGCGCCGAGGATGAGGTCGCGCTCGGCCTCGGACACGGGGAGCAGGCGGATCTTCTCGAGCTCCATCCCCGGGTGGGACGTGGGGAACTCGGAGCCGAAGACAATCTTGCTCGCGCCCGTCTTCTTCACCGTCTCCTGCAGGTGCACGAAGGTGCCCAGGGACGTCTCCAGGAAGAGGTTGTCGAGGCTCGCGGCCGCGTCCACCACGTCCATGTCCGCCTGGGGCCCGCCCATGTGCTCGAGGAGGAAGCACGTCCTGGGGAAGCGCCGGGCGAACTGGATGAAGTCTCCAGGGGTCACCCCCGGCCGGAATCCGGTGTGGGAGACGAGCGGAATGTCCCGTTCGCCACAGAGCGACGCGAGCGCCGCCAGGCCCTCGTCCCGGAACGAGAACGGGTGGACGAGGGGGCTCACGATCAGGCCCCGGAAGCCCCGGGACACCCATTCCTCCAGAGCCTCCGGGGCGTGCGGCAGGCGCGGGTCCAGGCACGCCACGGCGGCCAGCCCGGGATGGGCGAGCATGGCTTGCTGGATGTAGTCATTGCAGGGAATGGGGTCGGCCTGGCGCCTGCCGGAGGTGAACTCGTTCATCCGGCGGACATCCACCATGCCCCCTGGACAGACGAGGCCCTGCTTGATGCCGCTGCGATCCAACTGCGAGAGGTAGTGCTCCACCGAGCCATAGGGCTTGGGGCACAGATGCGCGTGTGCGTCGATGATCATGCCGCGACTCCTTTCTGGGGTGGGACTGCCCTCACTCGCGCACGACGCGCAGGGCCTTGACGCCCGTACGGGGCAGGTGCTCGACGAACTCGATCTCCAGGGGCAGGCGCGTGAAGAACTCCATCTTGCTGGCCAGCGCGCTGCCCAGCTCCTTGGAGGGCCGCACTCCGGTGGCGGGCTCGCACCGGACCTTGATGCGGGCGGTGTCCGAGGCGGGCACGACGAAGTGGAACCAGTTGCCCACCTCGGGCATGCGCATGAGGTATTCCTCCAGGAAGATGGGCGACACGCTCTGACCCCGGTACTGGAGTTGCTCGAAGGTCCGGCCGCGCACGCGGAAGCGGCTCGCCGTGGCGCCGCAGGTGCACGCGTCCTCCTCGAACACTCCCAGGTCCCCGGTACGAAAGCGCAGCAGGGGACTGTCGTGGCGCAGCAGCGCCGTCACGACGAGCTCTCCCACCGAGCCCGGGGGCAGGGGCTCCCCGGTGTCGGGGGCCACCACCTCGAGCAGGGTGTGGCCCTGGGTCAGGTGGTAGCCCTGGCGGGCCTCGCACTCCACGCCCATCATTCCGCCCTCCAGTGAGCCATAGAGGAAGAAGGCAGCGCAGCCCCAGAGCGTCTCCACGCGCCGCCGGAAGGTGGGAGAGCAACCCTCGCCGGTGAGCCACATCCTCCGGGGGGCCATTGCCGGCAGGGAGAGGCCCTGTCTGGCCGCCTCCTCCGCCAGGGCGATGGCCCACGACGGACTGGTGATGACGATGCTGGGACGAAGGTCCCGGAAGACCTTGAGGGTCTTCGCGGGCGTGGAGTACGCGCCGCCCTTTCCCGCGGCGATCACCGTGGCCTGGCAGTTCTCGGTGAACTCCCGGTGCATGGCCAACCCCGAGGTGCTCATCTCATAGGGCAACGCATTGAGACACACGTCTCCCGTGGTGACCGGGAGCAGCGAGGGATAGTGGGCGGACAGGTGGTATTGCAGATCCAACCGGCTCTGGGTGCTGTAGATCTCCTCGCCGCCGCTCGTGCCCGTGGAGACCTGGATGATCATGAGGTCCCGGCGCTCGCAGGTGAGCAGCCGCCAGGGGTGTCCACGCAGCTCCTCCTTGGTCAGGAAGGGCAGGCGCGGGAGATCCTCCAGGCCTCGGATACTTCCAGGGCGGACGCCCGCCCGCTCCAGCTTCTCCCGGTAGAAGGGAGAGCACTCCTGCGCCCGGGTGGCCACGGCTCGTAGGGCCGCGGACCGATAGTCTTTCAATGTCTCGGGCTGCATCCGATCTGCTTGCTTCAACTCCGTGGCGTGGCGGGAGATGATCGTGTCGAGTCTTGTGGTGTCCATGCCGCCCAACGTGTGGACGGCACTGTCATGGATCAAGGACCCCGGACATCGTCTGGAGCCCAGACATACGAGCCAGACAATGGCTGTCGTCCAGGGAAGCGCTGCTTGGGGATGTCTGGTTCCCGAGGGTCAGACATCCGCCGGGAGCCGTCCGTCAGTAGGTGGGGCGCGTCTCCCGCGCGAGCTGCTCAATCGCCTCGCTCCAGGTGGCGCCCCGCTCGTCGCCCGCCCAGGAGGTCACGATGCCGCCCCCTCTGCTTATCACCCCCACTTTCAGCATGGCCCGGCGGTGAGGCGGAGAGGCGACGAACTGGTACATGGACGCCTCATCCTTCCAGACCGTCAGTGTCCGTTTGGTGTTGCAGGACTCGGACCCGCCGAATTGGATGGCCATCAGGCCGGGCTGTGTCGCCAGGGTTTCATTCAGGCCGACCACCGCCGAGTCGAACTCCGTCTGAGCCTCTACCGTGGACGCCATCCGCAGATAGGTGCTGCTGATGATGTAGGAACCGGGGCTCAGTTGGCCATTGGCGTCCACGCCCGGGCCCTGGAGCGCGGAGGCCGCCTGGAAGTCTGGCTCCAGCACCCCCCGCTGGCAGGGATCGGTTTCGGGCTCCTGGGTGGGAGGCGGCGCGGCCATCTCGGCTCCGCAGGCGGTGAAGACGAGGGACGACAGAACGGCGGCGAGCAGGCGCTTCATGGAGAACTCCTTGGCAGTGGTGGGGTGGATCAACGTGAGGCGGAGGGAGCGGCTTGGACGGAGCCGAAGAGCAGGGGCGAGAAATCCCGGCCCAGACGCCGGGAGTGGAAGTCATCGGCGCGGGCGAAGACCTGGACCTGGACGGCCGACTCTCGCGAGGCCGCCGTCGAGAGCGTGGCCACCCAGTGGCGTGAGCCATCGGGCGTGCGCACGCGCAGATAGAGGTAGGAGCCCGCGGGCAGGCGCTCCTCCACGAACCCCGTCAACCGCATCTGGTCGGAAGGCGCCAGGGCATGACGGCTCAAGGGATTGTCTCCGAGGGACCGGGTCTGGACCCAGCCGGCCCCACCCAGCGCCAGGAGGGACAGCATCGACAAGATGAGGAGTGTGCGTCGCATGCGCGGAAGATGGCTCATCCGCACCGTTCCTCCGCCGCGAGCCGATGGACGGCGGCCTCCATCGGATGAGCGGCGCGAGGCCCCGCTTACCGCGCCTTCACCCCCAGCGCGGCCTTGAGCGTGGACGCGGAGCGCCGACTCACGCGGGCGAGCTGCCCATCCTGGAGCTCGACCTCATGCTCCCCGTTCCGGGAGTGCACGGCCTTCACGTGGGTGAGCTGAATCAGCTCGCCCCGGTGGACGCGCAGGAAGCCATGGCTCCGCAGCCGCTCCTCCAGCTGGGTCAGCGACTCCTCGGTGCACTGCTCCCGCTGTTGCGCGAGGAAGAGCGTGTATTTGTCACTGCTCCAGAAACGCGAGATGGACCGGGCATCGAAGAAGTGGAAGACGCCCTGGCTCACCGTGAAGATGCGGCACGAGGAATCCACTGGCGCCACGGCCTCCAGCACGCGCGACACCGCGGCCTGCTTCGCGAGCAGTCGCCCGCGGGCGCGCTCGAGCGCATCGGCGAGCCGCTCGGGACGCACGGGCTTGAGCAGATAGTCGACGGCGTGGGCCTCGAAGGCCCGGAGCGCGTAGTCATCGTGGGCGGTGACGAAGATGAGGGGCGGTAGCTCCCGGTAGCGCTGGGCGAGTGCCAGCCCGTCCATCCCAGGCATGCGCACGTCCAGCAGCAGCAAGTCGGGCCGCAGCTCCTCCACCCGTCGCAGTGCCTCTTCGCCATCCCCGGCGTCGCCGACGACCTCGACGTCGGGCAAACCACTCAATAGCCGCGAGAGCCTGCGGCGCGCGGGCTCCTCATCATCGACGATCAAGACCCTCATCGGGGCGGCCCCCCGCTCGGAAGGGTGAGCCGTGCACGACACCCACCTCCAGGCACGGGCTCCAGCGTGAGCGTGCCTTGCTCGCCGTAGAGCAGGCGCAGTCGCTCGCGCAGATCCTTCACGCCCGTCTGGGCGCCCTGGTGCTCGGATGCCCCGGGCCCCGGCCCATCATCGATGACCTCGATGTGGAGCCACGTCTCCTCCCTGCGCACGAGCACCCGCACACTCACGCCCTCGCGCCGGTCCATGCCGTGGAGGATGGCATTCTCCACCAGGGGCTGGAGCACCAGGGGGGGCAGGGGGCTGCCGATGACCTGCTCATCCACGGCCAGGTGCGTGCGCAGGCGCGCGCCGTATCGGGCGGTCTGGATGGCCAGGTAGTCGCGCGTCATGTCCAGCTCGCGCTCCAGGCTCACGAAGCGGCTCTTCCCGCTGTCCAGGGCATAGCGGAAGAGCTCCGCGAGTCGCTCGAGGGTCCGCTCCGCCAGCTCGGGATTCTCGGAGATGAGACTGGCGACGGTGTTGAGGCTGTTGAAGAAGAAGTGGGGCTGGATGCGGGCCTGGAGGGCCGAGAGTTGGGCCTCGAGCGCGGCGCGCTGTGCCAGGAGGGCCCGCCGCTCGATGTGCGCCGCCGTGTTGCGCAACCGCTGCACGATCAGTCCGGGAAACAGGAACATCCACGAGATGAGCGTGGCCACCAGGAGGTCTTGCGCCATCGAGTACTGCAGCCCTGCCCCCAGGCGCACCTTGAGTGGATGGATCACGAGGATGACCATCACCAGTGGGACGCCGGAGCCCACCGCGACGTGCAACACGCCCTGGGCCAGGGGCGTCCGCAGACGCCTCACGAGGCCGGGCATCACCCGGATGTAGAGGGAGTGGAGGGTGAGTGCGAGCGTGAAGAAGATCAGGTAGCCCGCGGCGACGTGGTGGAGCGACTTCGCGAGGGGCAGGGTGAAGAAGTCCTTGTCGAGCAGGGGCGCGACGGCGAGCGGCGCGACGAGGTACAGCCAGATCATCTCCACGGGCAGCAGGGGACTCGGCTCCTCCTGGTTCTCGATGCGGCCCAGAGTGGGGTCGGACGATGCGCGCATGCGCGGCGCAGCCTAGGGGCAAGGTCACTTCCCTGGCCAGTCGAGCCGATGACTGGCGCGTCCTGGCCGACCAACGGTCCCTTGCGTCAGGGCTCCAGGCCCACGGCCTTGAATTGGCCAATGCACCCAGGGCAACGCGCATGACCGCCCTCCAAGTAGGCACCTGTCCCCCTCCAGCAGGGAGTTGAGCCTCAGGGGAAGAACCATTAAGCAGGCTCTCCATGGCATGGGGACTGATTGTCGAGCCGAATAGTGAATGTTCATCGAAGTATCAGGTCCTGATGGCTGACCTCGGCCTCGAGCCCGTCTGCGTCCAGGATGGGAAGGCCGCCAGGACCACGCTCACGAACCACGACGAGGCGCCCGCCGTGGTGATGACCGAACTGTCCCTCGCGGGGGTGGACGGCTTTCAGCTCGTTCGCGAGGTCCGGCGGCACTCGCCCGACACCCGCATCATCGTGCTCTCCTCCTTCGTGACGCTGCGCACCAAGGCCCTCGAGCAGAAAGACATGCTCGACATCCAGGGCATCCTCGCCAAGAGCGCCCCCCTGGAATCCATCCGCCGGATGCTCTACCGCGTGCTCGGCATCCAGCCGCCCGAGCCCACCGCCAGCGCGACCCAGCCAACCCCGCTGCCCATGCTCGCCCCCCTCGAGTCTCCGAGCCCGTCCCCGACGCCCACGGCCAGCCCGGTCTCCGCGAGCACCCCGATCCTGGCAAGGGAGCGGACGCGTCTGGCCCAGATCGCGAGCATGCAACTCGTCGATGAGGGGCCTCCAGACGAGGTGCTCCAGGGACTGGTACAGGAGACGGCGCGAGCCTTCAATGTCCCCATCGCGCTCGTGTCGCTGGTGCTCGAGGATCGGCAGTGGTTCAAGGCCCACGTCGGGCTCAGCGGCAAGGTGCTCGAGGAGCGCGGCACCGAGCGCGAGGTGGCGCTCTGCGCTCATGTCGTGGAGGCGGATCGGGCCGAGCCCCTGGTGGTCCCCGACGCCGCCACCCATCCCGTGTTCAGCAGCAACCGACTGGTGCGAGAGGGTCTGTTTCGCTCGTACGCGGGTGCGCCCCTCATCACCAGTGAGGGCACGGTGCTGGGCACACTGTGCATCCTCGACCACAAGCCACTGGCCATCTCCGCCGAGCAGGTGGACGGGTTGGTGGCACTGGCGCGCCGGGTGGCGGGGGAACTCGAGTTCCGCGCCCAGCTGAGCAAGAGCCAGCAGGCCTTGAAGCTGGAGCGGAGTGCCCATGCGGTGGTCCGCTTGCAGGCGGACGTCCTGGCGGCCGCGCTCAACGGCCTGGAGGACGCGGTGGTGCTCTTCGACCACCAGCGCATCATCCTCTTCGCCAACGAGTCCATGGCCCTGCTGGCGGATCGCAACGCGTCGGAGCTCATTGGCATGGAGCGGCATACCTTCATCCGCCTCCTCTCCAGCCGCTTCAAGGACTCCCTGGACTTCCTGCGGCGGATCCTCATTCCCGAGGAGGGCCCGTACGTGGCGCGAGAGGATTTCGAACTCAAGTCCTCACAGCGCGTGCTGCGCTGGATGTCCAGGCCGGTGGCCTTCGCCGATGGCCACTTTGGCCAGCTCACCACCTACCGGGACGTGACGAATGAGGTGGAGCTCGCGCGGAGACGTTCCTAGCGTCTCCCCTGCCAGTTCTTGAATCATCAGACTCCAACGCCATCACCTTCCTCCGTGCCCCATCGCTGACGGGCCAATGCCAAGACGCGGGCGTTCCCGGGCACCTGGCGCAGGAAGCGCTCGCGCGCGGCCTCGTCTGGAATGTCTCGGGCGCACCCGTGCACGCACCGCACGGCGCGACGAAGGGCGGCCTCGCCCTGCTCAGAGTCCCCCTCGGACAGGCAGACCTCGGCCAGCGTGAGGTGCACGTCGATGGACGCGGCCCCCTCCCCCCCCAGCACATCCAGCTCCCGCGTCGCGAGCATGGCCTGCTCGCGGGCCTCGGCCGTGCGCCCCTGGGAGAGCAACGAGGTGGCGAGCAGGGCACGGGCGAAGAGCCGGTAGGGAGGGTAGGGGGCCAGCACCTCGCAGGCTCCACGCGCCTGGGCCTCCGCTTCGGCCCACTCCCCGCGGTGGACGGCCACCCGCGCCAGCGCGGCCTGCACCCACCCCGCGTGCAGCAATGGACTGACCCCCGCCATCTCCTCGCGAGCCAGCGTCACCGCATCCTCCCAATGAGCAGGGGTGGGGCCATGGGACAGCGTCGTGGACAGGTGCGTGCGCACCACGGAGAGGCTGAGTGACTGCCCTTCTTCCCGGGCGCTGCCCAGGCACGCGCGCAGCTGCTCCTCGGCACCCGGCAGATCTCCCAGCGCCGCGAGCGCCTGTCCCCCCAGGGAGCGCGGCGTGTGCGAGCCACTCTCCGAGCCCGCCTCCAGGAAGGAGCTCGTGCTCTGTTGGGCGGACACGAAGGCCCGCCAGAATCTGCCCTCGAGGGCGTAGTGGACGAAATTCTGGGCCAGCCCCAACCACCCCCGTGTGACGGGCTCCCGCTCCAACTGCTGGGTGCCCACCTCGGCCATACGCTCGAGCAGCAGGGTGGCCTGCTCGCGATCACCCACCCAGGCGGCCGCACAGCACTGCTGCGCGAGCGCCTCGATGTAGGCCGCCTTCACGCCGGGCTCGGGCGTGGTGCGCAGCAGGAGCTGACCGAGCCTGACCATCTCCTCATGGCGCCCCAGCAGGCCGCCTCCACAGATGAGCAACCCCATCAACTTGCACCACATGGCGTCCCCGGGCTCGAGTTGCGGCAGCACGGGCAGGCCCAGATCGAACATCACCGCGAACCCCTCGACCCAGGCGATGGCCATGGCCCGGAGCGCGAGCAGTCGGACCCGCACCGGGCCCTCGGCCGCGCACGCCAGCGCCGCCTCCACGCACCGCAGTGTGCCGGGCATGTCATGGCGCGCGTAGAGGCGATCGGCCGCCTCGGCATGGAAGTGGGCGGCGCGCTCGGGTTGTCCTCCCAGCGAGGCGTGCTCGGCGAGCACCCGCGGGTCGCTCTCTCCGGCCTGCTCCAGCCACGCCCCCACCCGCTGATGGCCCGGGGGCTTCTGGGCGTCGGGAATGAGCCCGTAGACGGCGTCGCGCACCAGCGCGTGGCGGAAGAGGTACTCGTCTTCGCCGGGAAAGCAGCTGGCCGACCGTGGCTGTATCCACTCCTGCTCCACCAGGTACTGCAACCAGCTCCGCAGCTCCTCGGCCACCACGTCACCGCCCAGCAGCGCCCTCACCCCGCCGGACCAGAAGGTACGACCGAAGAAGCTGGCGGCCAGCAACACCCGACGGGCCCCGGGCTCCAACCGCCCCAGGCGCGCCTGCAACATGGCCAGCACGGTCTCCGGCGTCCCCTCGCCTCCGCCCTCCGCCTGACCGCGGATGAGTTCCTCCAGGAACAGGGCATTGCCCGCGGCCTGCTCCACGAGCTTGTCGACGAGCGCGTCCGGCACGTGCGAGCCCAGCACCTCATGCACCAACCGAGCGCTGGCCTTGCGGCTCAACCCACGCAGGGGCACGGACTGCAGCCGCTGCGTCCACGGCCCGGGAAGCAACTGCTCCAGCTCGGGCCGCGCCAGGGCCAGCACCAGGAAGGGCTGCTCGGAGAGTTCCCGTAGCGCCTCGTCCATGAGTCGCACGGAGAGCATGTCCCCCCAGTGCAGATCCTCCAGCACCAGCAGCACCGGGTGGTGCGCGCACTCGGCCTTCAGGAAGGCCACCAACGCGCGACCCATGTGGATGCTCATCAGCCGTGGGTCCGCTCGCGCGGCGTGCAGGCGTGGGCTGTGCTCGTCGGGGAAGGGAAGGGAGCACAGCTCACCGAGGAACTCCACCACCTCCTGAGCTCGAGCAGGCGGCAGGTGCTGGGACAGACGCCGCGAGAACCGGGCCCGGCGCTCCTCGAGCGGTTCTCCCCCGGAGATGCCACACAGCTGGCGCAGGGCCTGGCCCAGCAGGCCATCCGCCGAGCCCGCGCTCATGGGATCGCCCCGGCCGAGCAGCACCAGGGGAGCGGAGGCGTGGCGCTCCAGGCGGCGCAGGAACTCGTGACGCAGCCGGGACTTGCCCACGCCGGCGGGAGCCGTCATCAGCACGGCCTGGGCGGTGGACTCCTCCACGCAACGTTCATAGGTCATGTCGAGCAGCGCCAGCTCGTGCTCACGGCCCACGCAAGGGGTGGGCTTGCCCAGCAGGAGGCACGACTCGTCGGCGCCCAGTGGATCGCCGTGCAGCAGGATGAGACCGGAGGGAACGCGGGTGAGCCGGAAGCCGGAGCGGAGCAGCCCCGCCGTCACCTCGTCCAGCAGTACGGGAGTGGAGGCAGCCGGGGGCATCGGCTCCGCCTGCCGCAGCAACTGGCCCGCGCGATCCATGGCCTCGCCCACGGGCAGGTGGGAAGCGAGCGTGCCGAGGCCCGTGGTGAGCACCACGATGGCCTCGGGCCAGCGCGCCACCACGGAGAGCGCGCAGCGGGCGGCGAGCGTGGCGGGATCCGTGGCCGAGCCGAGGGACGCCACGAGGGTGAGCACCAGGGCGCCGTTGGCCAGCAACTCCACGCGAGCCCCCTGGGGAGCGAGCAGGGTGTACAGCGAGTCGCGGAGCGCCTGGCGCGAGAGATGCTCCGCGGAGCCTTGCTCCACGGGGGTACGCGGCGCGGCCATCAGCACGGTGACCAGTTGCCGCCCCGCCTCGGCGAAGCTGGGAAGAGGAGCGCCCACGGGCGCGGCGGCACCAGCGCCCTCCTCCAGGTGGGAGAGCAGCTGCTCCAGCGCGCCGCGCAGGGCCATGGCATCCGGCAGCCGGCGCGAGGGATCCTTGGCCAGCATGCGCTCGAGCAACTCCTGCAAGGCCACGGGCAGCTCCGGGCGGAGCTGGCGCGGCGGCACGGGCTCGGTGAAGAGGATCTTCGCCAGGGCCGCCATCATGTGGGGCGCGCGGAAGGGTGGCTGGCCGGTGAGGCACTCGTAGAGGACGCAGCCCAGCGAGAAGATGTCGACGCTGGAGGTGAGCTGGGTCTGGCTGGAGACCTGCTCTGGCGCCATGTAGCCGGGGGTGCCCAGCAGCATCTTGCCGGCCGTCATGGCGGAGGAGGGCATCACATGGCGAGCCAGACCAAAGTCCAGCAGCAGCACCTGCTCGGGGCGGCCCTGGCGAAGGAAGAGGTTGGAGGGCTTGAGGTCGCGGTGGATGATGCCGTGCTGGTGGGCCACCACGAGTGCCTGGGTGGCGTGGCGGAGCAGGGACAGCGTCTCGGCCAGGCTCAGGGGTTGGCGCGCGAGGCGCTGAGACAAATCCTCGCCCTCCAGCCACTCCATGACGAGAAAGGGCCGCCCCTGCTCGGAGAGGCCATGGGCGATGTAGGAGACGATGCCCGGGTGGCGCAGCGTGGAGAGCAGCTCGGCCTCGCGGGTGAAGCGACGAGGAGAGTCGGAGCTGGAGCCGGGGTGCAGCAGCTTGAGCGCCACGTGCTGGCCGGAGAGCGCATCGGTGGCCCGATAGACAGTTCCCATCCCCCCTCGGCCCGCGAGGGTTTCCACCGTGAAGCGGCCGGCGATGACACTGCCCTCCTTCAACGAATCCGTCGGGGCGGGTGGCTCGGAGTGCGCCAGCCAGGTGTGGGTGCTGTCCATGGGGGCGGAGCTTAACGCCCGACTCTCGGAGCGGCCTACTCTCTCTTCCCCAGGGCATCAACATCCGACGACCCTCACCCGGGGTTCACCTCCATGATCGGCTGCCCGGAAGCCGGGCAGCCAGCGGGTGCGGCTCGCCGCCGAGCGCGATGGCCGACTGACCGGTCTCGCGCATGAGGTGAACATGCAGAGCACCTCGCTTGAGGAGTATTGCGAGCAGACGGCGACCGTCACGCGCTCGCTCTACGCGGCCCCGAACCGGTTCAGCGTGTCAGGTGCGCTCGTCTCACAACCTGGGGCGTAAGAAGACGCCCTTGGCCTGCGCGACCACGATCCTTGGATCTTCCCACGCCAGGTCCGGGATCGCGTAGATGAACGGCTCATACTGCACGCCGTAGTTGTGCGCGACATCCATGACCTCGTGGAAGGTGTGATAGGGCGTCGCGGATTTGTCATAGGAAACCCGCCAGTACGCGAAGATACACCACGCCATGGCCTCCAGTTCCTGCGGGGAGGCGCCCAGCCATTGAGCGAAGTCCAGCATGCGCGCCGTGGTCTGGGAATTTCCCGCCCACACGGGCATGAAGTGCATGTCCGCCGTCTCGGTCAGAGGATTTTCCGGATCACGCGTGGAGACATGCTCAAGCCACTTCATGTTTGGCATGGCGGACGCGGCGTATTTCCCCTTTTTCGACCGCTCATCGGAGCCAACGATCTTGCGGACGAGTCCATTGCCGGGCTCGAACACCGTCGCGACGTAGGAGTTCTCGCCGGAGGTGCGGGCCAGCAGGCCTGCCCCCGCCGTGGCATGCTTCGTGACGTCCACGCTGCTGAAGTACTCCATCAGATCGTGGACGATCTCGATCTTCCGTGTGACCTTGATGCTCTTCGGATAGAGGATTCCCCAGAAGGGGGGATCGCGACGGAAGTATGTCTGATAGGCGCCCCAGCTCTGGCCCTTGTGGTCCCCGTACTCGATCTTCCCCGTCTTCCACTCTTGATGAATCTTCTCCTTCTGGTCCTTCTCCAGTGTTCTCACCTTCTCCCAGGCCCGCTGGAGCAGGACTCCGAGCAGCTTGTCGACGGTGCCATGGCTCAGGACGAGGAAGGCGAGCTGCTTCTCGAATTGACGGTTCTCCTTGGCGTTGACCCAGGCGATGACGCCCTTCGCCAGGTGTGCAAGGCTTTGATAGGCGCGCGCCTGGATCTTCTTCCCGACGAGGCCCTCGGGGTGGGAGGTACCCACATCCGTCTTCAGGTAGGCCTTCGGGTAGACGCTGATCCACTTCTGGAGCTGGTGCAGAATGGCTTCCCGCTTCTCGCGGTAGATGGCCTGGAGCTTGGGGGTGGTCTCCAGATAGGCCTCGATTCCCGGTAGCACCTCGTCGAGACGGGTGATGACCTTCCACTGCTTGTTTGCCGAATCGTAGAGGCGCAAGGACATGGGATTCGAGCTCCAGGTGAAGTGGCGAGCCCTGGAGCATAGGCGAAATCGCGAGCTTCGGTGGGCCGGACAGCACCCATGCGCTGCCGCCCGGGACGGCCCCTCCTCACTGAGCGGGGTCGGCGAAGGTCGTGCCCGCGCCAATCTCGTCGAACCAGAGGCTGCGCGTCCCCTGGCTGCCCTGCACGTGGCATGTGCCCGTTGTCGTGCTGAAGGAGTTGGAGCGCCCACCGGGCACCCGCCGCATCGCCTTCTCCCGGACGCTCGCGGCCGGTGTGCCGGTCAGAGGGGGGCGCCGAGCTGTGCGCCGAGCTGGTGGACAGGCCGTGCAACTCCCTTTGGGCACACGCCTGCTCAGGCTGAGTTCCCCTCAGGGGCGAGGCAGAGGGCTTGGGCCCGTGGGCAACCGCGGCCCGGCGCTCAACACCACGCGAGCCGCGGTGGCCCCCGCGCTGGGGCTCGCGTGGGTCGTTGCAAGTCCCTACTTTTTCAGCCGCCTGCTAGAGTATAGGACGACGATATGATGCTCGATGAAATGGGCCGCGAGGTGTCCTTCGAGGACATCTCGGCCCGCTACCGTGGCCATGAATCGCTGGACTGGTTCCTCGAAACGCGCGACCTCAACGACGAGGCGCCACGCCCCCGCATCATCGAAGGCGGCCTCGACGTCACCCACGAGCTGCGGACCAGCGACGGCCCCTGGGCCTTCATCATCGACGGAGATCTCGTGACGACGGGGGATCTCGTCTTCACGACCGAGGGCGCCGGCACTTGCGCGCTCATCGTGACGGGCAACGTCCGCGCACGGAACATCGCCTATGGGGGCAGCGCGCGCGTCGCGGTGGACGGCGATATCACGGCGTCCGGGGTCATCATTGGAAGCTGGGGAAGCGATGGCGCGGTGCTTGGAACCAGTGGAGTCCTGACCGCGCGGGCGGTGTTGCTCGACCCGCACACCCCTATCTGGGCGAACGCGGGCGGGCCGCGCTCCGTGCCCGAGGCCTTCCGCACCCTCATCGTCGGAGGCAGGGGCTGGCGGGAGTTCGAGCCCGACATCGACGCCGACCTGCCCGAGAACGGCGAGCAGACCTTCGTGCCCGAGGTGCTCAAGAACGGCATGCTCGACCTCTACCTGGCCAGGAAGCACGCGGAGCGGGGCGGCAGCCCGTTCCTCCCCGAGGTCGAGCAGTCCCTGCGCGCGAAGAAGGGCCTTTGAATGCCGGAAAACGACAGAGCCCCCGCCCTGGGCCAAGCAGCCCCAGGACGCTGCTTCCTCCCACTGCGGGGGGGGCCAGGCTGGGCACAGGTGTGTCTATAGCGGCTGCAGGGCCGGGACGGCACCCCTTCTGATGACTGACCCACGTGGGGCCGTAATCAGGGGCGAGGGAAGGGGAGTGGGCCCTTATAGAATCCTTCCGCCATTCGCCTCGCGACCTCCGCAGGTACGCGGCGTTCTTCACCCGCTGCTCGGGATCCGAAGCCGAGCCGGGCAGGGGCGCGCCGTTCCTGTGTCCCTCGCCCGTTCCGGAAGCGGGCAGGCCGGCGCGGCTGCTAAGCCGGTTGCGGATTGCGTCGCGGAATCTCCAGTCCTCGCGCCACCGCCGGCCGCGCCACGAAGGCGTCGACCGCGCGCGTGACGTTGGGGAAGTCCTGGATGCCGACCAGATCGCCGGCGCCATAGAATCCGAGCAGGTTGCGTACCCAGGGCAGAATCGCGATATCCGCGATCGTATAGTCGTCGCCCATCACCCACTGCCGTCCTTCCAGCCGCTGGTTCAGCACGCCGAGCAGGCGGCGCGATTCCGCCGCATAGCGGTCGCGCGGACGCTTGTCTTCATATTCCTTGCCAGCGAATTTATGGAAGAAGCCGAGCTGGCCGAACATCGGCCCGATGCCGCCCATCTGGAACATCAGCCACTGTATGGTTTCGTAGCGGGCCGCGGGATCGTCCGGCATGCATTTGCCGCTCTTCTCCGCCAGGTAGATCAGGATGGCGCCGGACTCGAACAGCGCCAGCGGACTGCCTCCGGGACCGTCGGGGTCGATGATGGCGGGGATCTTGTTGTTCGGGTTCAGGGACAGGAACTCCGGCGACATCTGGTCATTGGTCTCGAAACTGACCAGGTGCGGTTCGTACGGCAGTCCGGTCTCTTCGAGCATGATGGATGCCTTCACCCCGTTCGGTGTCGGCAACGAATAAAGCTGGATCCGGTCGGGATGGCTGGCCGGCCATTTTCTGGTGATGGGATAGGCTGAAAGATCGCTCATCGTAGCTCCGGTATCGGTGGTGGTGGATTGGGGGTCGACCACCGACGTGATACGGCGTCCAGGCCAGGGGTGCAATGATAACAACGTCGCGGCGCGGCTGCCGGCACAGGCCTTCCTGGCTCTCGGTGTATCATCCGGACATACCGGAGCCATGGGATACGCCTGTTCCTCTGGCTCCGGCTTCGCCCCTGCTCGGGGGGCGCCTTCCGGGGAGCGTCAGTTGATTCGCATCACGAACTTGCCCAGGTGATGCTTGAGCACCTCCTGCTGCGCCTTCGCCGCCTCCTCCAGCGCGTAGACGCGGCCAATCTCCATATGGAAGGGGCCGGCTTCGATCAGCTCGTTGATGCGCTCGAGGGACTTGGGGTTGGGGAGGCCGTCGTAGGCCTTCGTCTGAACCCCTTCGGGCCCTTTCGGCGCGGGCTCCACGCCGTTCGGGTACGCGATGCGCCCTCCCTTGCGGACGTGGCGGAGCAGGGGCTCGGCGGCGTCACCCCTCGCCAGCACCAGCGCGGCGTCGAAGCCTTCCGGCGCGAAGTCGCGGCAGGCCTTCTCCAGGTCTCCCTGTTTGCCGTCCACCACCGCGTCAGCGCCCAGCCTCCTGACCAACTCCACGCCGTCCTCGCCGGAGGCGACCGCCAGCACCTTCGCTCCCATCCTCCGGGCCAGTTGCAGCGCGAGGTGCCCCAGGCCTCCACTGGCTCCGAAGAGCAGCAGCTTTTGCCCGGACTCGAGCTGGAGATGGTCCTCCAGGCCCTGGATGGCCGTGACACCATCCCCCCCGAGCGCGGCGGCCTCTTCCACCGTCAGCCCCTTGGGCACCTTCGCCGCATGCTCCGCCTTCACCGCGACGTACTCCGCGTAGAAGCCTCCCTTGGGACTCATGAACGCGGTGCCGTAGACGGTGTCGCCGACCTTGCGGTCCCTCACGTTCTTGCCTACGGCGATGACTTCCCCCGCTCCGTCGGTGCCGGGCACGTACGGGAAGCGGGGCCCGCCGGGGACCATGTCCTTCATTTCGCCTTCGCGCTCCAGGTGGTCCCAGACTCCGATCCCCGCCACCGCGACGCGGATGAGGATTTCGTCGTCGCCACAGGCAGGCACGGAGATGGACTTGATACCCAGCACCTCTGGGCCGCCGAAGGTGTCGAGCGCCGCGGCCTTCATCTTGTCGGGAATGGACGATGCCATTGCTGTAACTCCTTCTCGGGTTGAGCGGTAACTCCCGACAGGATACGCATGCCGCATCCGACGGTTGACGGGTCCCTTGCTGGGCGGGCGGCGGAGGCTGCCTTCGCTGCGCCTCGCCTCATTGAAGGCGTCCGCTGGTCGTCTCCACTGGGGACTGACTGGGCTTGGTCATGGAGTGGGCGCCCGGCCAGGCCCTGGACGCATGCGCACTGGCCGTTTTCTTCACCGCCCGCCGAGTCCGGGACTTGCGCTCTTCCGTCTTCTCCGTGGTCCGAGGAATGGAAGGCGGGAGTTTCACCACCAACCGCACGTCTTCATCATCCCCAGAGCATAGGAAGGATTGAAGGCCTGTTGAGGGCGGAGGGCAGGTGCCGAGCGTAACTCCGGCGGGGAGGTACGTCCCGGCGGGTGGACGCGTAGCGGCCAGGCATCGGAGGCTGCTACGCCCGCCTGCCAGTGGCTCAGAGTCCGTCGGATGGTGACTCCGGGAACTGTCGGGGTCACCCGGTGTTTTCCGGGACTGGGCTTCCTTATGGGAAGAGTAATACGCTCGCCAGGAGGCTCTCCATGAAGCTGGCCAAGACGGTGGTGTTGGCGGTGTTCTTCATCGGATGCGCGACGACCCAGAGACCGGATGGGCCGGGGACGGGAGGCTCTGGCCCTTCGTCCTCACCGGGGGCCAAGCCCGCCGTGAAGAAGGAACTTCCCTGGTTGAACGTACCAGGCGGACGGATGAAGACGACCCTCTTCTACGGCCCCTGGCAGTGTCGCCGGGAGTTCATGAACGGGTGCCAGAGGGAGTGCGCCAGCGAGGGTCACACGCTCAAGGGGTGCATGTGGCTGGCCGATCTCAAGTTCGACTGGGAGGGTCGCCTCGTTGTCTTGCCCGTTCCCGTCACGGCCGGGAGCCGTTACGGCATCTATCACTGCTGCTGCTATTACCCCGAGCTGTCACCCGAGGACAATGCAGCTCAACGCAAGGCGTGGAGCAGGTTTCGGACTTCCTTCCGGAAGGCCTGGAGCGAGAAGTTTGGTCAGTGGCCCGAGCAGGCCGGGGTGTCCTGGCCGGGGCACCACATCCGAGACCTCTGGCACGGCGGGGACCCGGTGGACCCTAACAACATCTTCCCCGCGCAACCGGACGTTCACGAGGTGTACAACGATCAGTATCCCGCCTGTTACGGCGGCAAGTCCCCCTGGAATACAGTGGGTCCCAACCTGCCTTACACGGACAATTGACGATGGCCACGTCCATGAGCCGCTTGCTCGAAGAGGTCTCCCGCGACCACTTCCCGTATTCCCCCGCCACGTCCGAGGAGATCGAGGAGTTCGAGCGGCGGGTGGGCTGGCGGTTGGACGCGGATCTGCGGGCTTTCTACCTGCACTGCAACGGGGCGGAGCTGATTGATCGGTTGCCGGATGCCCCCTACCGCATCCTCCCACTGTCACAGGTTGTCCGGGCGCGAGTGGCCATCTTCGGGAAGAAGAACGACGATGACGCGCATGGGCCCGCGTCGATGTGGGCCATCTGCGACGTCCAGGACGGCAACTACGTACTGGTGGACGTGGCCCGTGAGGAGAACGACCGCTACCCCCTGACGGACGGCTATCACGAGGCATGGCCCAACCCGAAATACTGCGGGCCAGTCGCTAGCTCTTTCTCGGAGTTCTTGGAGCAGGTGCTGCGCACCCGGCGCGGCCTCTACTGGTTGGGGGAATGAACCTCTGGAACTGCCGCCCAGGAGGCTACATGTACGTGCCAAATCCGATGTTCGTGGTCGCGTTACTGCTTTTCTACTTCACATCACGAGCCCGGTGGTCGTTGGCTTGTTCCTTGCCGGCTTCATCTGGCTGTTCAAGGCGGCGGTGGGACGCGCCCTGGATAAGCGGATTGAGAGCCTCAAGATTGAAGGGCAGCAGCAGACTGAGCGGCTGACGGCGGAGTGGCAGGCGCAAGGACAGCAGCAGACGGAGCAGTTGAAGGCGGTGTTGCAGCTCGAAGTGCAACGGGACGTCGAGCGGCTGAAGGCCGAGCTGCTGGTGAAGGGACAGCACCAGCTAGAGCAGTTGCGTGCAGAGCTGAGTGCGCGCAATGAGGCCATCCGGCATGAGATGCAGAAGCAGTTCTTGCGTGCTCAGCTCGCCACGTCGAAGACGCACGAGGTGTACGCGAAGCTCATTGAACTCGTCTTGCACACCGAGGGTGCCATCGGCGGGTTGTGGGGCGCTAGGTTGGTGACGGACTACTCGACGTACAGCATCGAGCAACTGGAACAGGTGCTCAAAGAGGCGCGTCCTGGTGGCGAAGAGCAAGAGGAGATTCTCGCCATCCTCAAGGAGGAGAAGAGGGCGGGCCTCAAGCGTATCAAAGAGGTTCTGCGCCGCCGGGAGTTGGAAGAGGCTAAGCGCCAGCACACTGAGGCAAAGAACCACCTCATCCACAACCGTATCTTCGTAACTAAGCGAGTGCGGGAACTTGCGGATGAAGTTCTGCGCCAGCTGGGGTCGGCATGGACAGCCGTGCATATGGCTACGGACGCCCCAGGCTCAGGCCCGTGGCATGAGAAGTAAGACACGGCAATAGATGCAGCTGCGAAGACAATTGGTGAACTGGAGGATGCGATGCAGGCGGATCTCATGCCAGAACTCGTTGGGCCGGTGCCAACCTCGACGACGGACACGGGAACAAAGTGAGCCGCTCACCGTGTCCTAAGCAGGGGTGGGAATCTTCGCCGGGACGGCGCGTGTCGCGTAGAAGCGCCGTGTGGTAACCGGGCTCTTGTGGTTGAGGAAGGCCGCCACCGAGGCCGGGTCCGCCCTCTTCTCGATGGCCCATGTGGCGACCGAGTGCCGGAACCGTCCCTGGGTGAAGGGCGGGATGCCGGCCACCGTGCAGGCTCCCTTGATGGCCAGGGGGTATTTCTCGAAGCTGAACGGCTTCCGCTCCACCAGATGTTTTCCGGCCTCCAACACCTCGGCGGATACGGCGGTGCATTTCAGGTCCTCAACTTCCACACGCTCGCCCGACGGCGAACGTGCAAGCAGGCGATCACCGTGATGCTCTGCTCACTCAACACGTAGAAGACCGCATATGGGAAGCGGCGCAGGAGTGCGCGGCTCACAGCGACTCGAGAATGCGCGTCTTGACCACGTCCCAGGACTCTCCCCCCTCAGGGTCCGCATCCAACTCGGCCAGCCGTCTCTCGAGTTCGGCGAGCTGCTCCGGCGCGGTCTCCACCTGCTCGGGAGGGGCAGCCTCGCCGTCCCACAACTCCGCAATCTGCTGGATGCGCTCTGCCATGCTCGGGTGCTGCACCTACCGCTTGAGCTTCACGGGTAGGAGAGGGCAAAAGAAAAGGGCGCCAGACTTTCGTCTGACGCCCTGTTTCAGCTCCCCGACGTGGACTCGAACCACGGACCTAGTGATTAACAGTCACCCGCTCTACCGGCTGAGCTATCGGGGAATATGTCCGCTGCGTGGTTGCCCGGGTGGGCCGCCGCGACAACGAGGTGCTTTCTAGAGAACGGAGTCTCTCCTGTCAACAACCTGTTTCGACCCACTCGCACGACTTCGCTCGATTCCCTGGTTGGCCCTCGAAGGACTCGCCTCCCTCGTCACCGCCTCCCTCTCCCAGGTCCTCTCGGGCCAGCCCGTGGAACGGGTCCTCGACCGCACCCTCCGCGCCCATCGCCACCTCTCCCGGGACCAGCGCCAGGTCCTCGCCGAGGCCCTCTTCAACGTCTCCCTGTGGCGGCGCCGGCTCGGCTTCCACCTCGGGACCCCGGAGGACGCCCCCGGCTCCTCCCTCCTCTACGCATTCCTCCACCTGCTCGCGGGCCTTCCGTCCGATGTGGCCGCCCGGCTCGCCGAGGTCGGCACGCCGCCCCCCCTCGTCCCGGACGCGCCTCCGTCCCTCGCCCTGCGCTGCTCCCTCCCCGACTGGCTCGCCGACCACTTCGCCCGGGAGTGGGGCCCCGCCGCCGAGGACTTCTGCTCCCACCTCAATGTCCCCGGCCCCATTACCCTCCGGGTCAACCGCCTGCGCACCGACCGCGACTCCCTCCAGTCCCGGCTGCGCTCCGAGGGTGTCGAGACCCGGCCCGGCCTCCTCAGCCCCCTGGCGCTCCACGTCGTCGGCCCTCGGCCCAACCTCTATGGACTCGCCTCCCTGCGCGAGGGCCTCTTCGAGGTGCAGGACGAGGGCAGTCAGGTCCTGGGGCTGCTCGTCGAGCCCCGCCCCGGGGAGACCGTGCTCGACCTGTGCGCGGGGGCAGGGGGGAAGACGCTCCAGCTCGGCGCCGCCATGGAGAACCAGGGCCGACTGCTGGCGTATGACCCGGATGCCGGGCGGCTCGACCGCCTCCTGCAGCGCTGTGCCCGGGCGGGTCTCTCCAACGTCCACCTGCTGCGCGCTCCCCCCGAGGGACTGCTCGTGGACCGGGTATTGGTGGATGCCCCGTGCTCGGAGCTGGGCCCCCTGCGGCGCGGACCGGACCTGCGCTTCCGTCTCGCTCCCTCCTCCCTGTCCGAGCTGCCCCGGGTCCAGCGGGAGATCCTCGCTCGGGCCCGCCCGCTCGTGCGCCAGGGGGGCCGTCTCGTCTACGCGACCTGTACCGTCAACCGTGCGGAGAACGAGGACCTGGTGCTCGCTTTCCTGCGGGACGCCCCCGAGTTCCGGCTCGTGCCGGCGGAGGGCTCCGGCGCGCTGCCCGACTCGTGCGCCCGGGACGGCTTCTGGGTCTGCGCGCCGCACCTGCACGGCTGCGATGCCTTCTTCGCGGCCGTATTGGAGCGGACGGCGGGGTGACAGGGGAGCAGGGGGGAGGTTGCCGTCTGGACACCCCTGTTCGAAGCACGGGCGCATCGCGTCCCGGGTGGTATGAAGCGCCTGTGCGTTGGCTCAAACCCCTTCCCCTGCGTCCTCGCGACAAAGTCCAGATCGTCGCCTCCGCCGGCCCCTTCGACGTCCCGGCCTTCGAGAAGGGCCTGGAGGTGGTCGGACAGCGCTATACGCCCACCTATCGGCCGGATCTCTATGACGCCTGGCGTTACCTCGCCGGGAGCGATGCCCGCCGGGCCGAGGAGCTGTCCGGGGCGCTCTCCGATACCTCGTCCCGCGCCATCTTCTGTGCCCGGGGTGGCTACGGCTCCATGCGTCTGTTGCCGTCGCTGTCCCTCAAGGACCTCGCCCCCTCCGCCCTGGTGGGCTTCTCCGACATGACGTCCCTGCACGCGGTGCTCCAGGCGGCGGGGCGCGTCTCCATCCACGGGCCCGTCGTCACCCACCTGGGGATCCAGCCCCCCGCCGTCCAGGACTACCTCTTCCGTCTCCTCGAGTCCCCCGAGCCTCCTCCGCCCCTCCGGGGCACGAGCTTCTATGTGCCGGGCGTCGTCGAGGGGCCGCTGCTCGGGGGCAACCTCTCCGTCTTCTCGCGGCTGCTGGGCACGCCCTACCTGCCGCCGCTCGACGGTGCCATCCTCCTGCTCGAGGACGTGGGCGAGAAGCCCTACCGGCTCGACCGGATGTGGACGCACTTGAGGCTCGCGGGCGTCTTCGAGCGCGTGCGCGGCATCGTGCTCGGCCAGTTCACCGACTGCGAGAACAAGGACGGGCCCTACAGCTCCGCGGATGTCCTGCGCTCGCTCGCCGAGGAGACGGGACTGCCGTGCGCGGCAGGCTTCCCCATCGGCCACGACACGCCCAACTATCCCGTCGCCCTGGGCACCCACGTGCGCCTGGATGCCGGCGCCGCCCTGATCACCTTCCTCGAGGGCGCGGTCCAGGCATGAGCTCGCACCCCATCGCCCAGCTCCAGCAGGTGCTCGACGAGGCCGTCACGCTCGGCATCTTCCCGTCCGCCCAGGCCGTGGTGTTGCACCGGGGCGTCCAGGTCTTCGGTGGGGTGGCGGGGCCCGTCACTGGCGACACGCGCTTCGATCTGGCCTCCCTCACCAAGGTGCTCAGCACCACGGCGCTCTTCCTGCGCCTGTGGACCGAGGGCAAGGTGGGCCCCGAGACGCCCGTGGCGCGCTTCTTCCCCGGCTCGCCCGTGGGGGACGCCGGCGCCACCGTGGCCGATCTGCTCTACCACCGCTCGGGGCTGCCCCCCTTCGTGCCCTTCTTCGCCGAGGCGCTCTCCTCCACCCCCGAGCTGTTGGACCCCGCCTGTCCCTCCGCCACGCGCGCCCGGGTCCGGGACGAGGTCCTCCAGGCCGCCGCGCGCACGCCGCTCGCGGCCCCGTGGCGCACCCGCACCGCCTACAGCGACGTGGGCTTCATCCTCCTCGGTGAGATCCTCGCCCGGGTGGGGGGCGCGCCGCTGGACATCCTCTTCTCTCGCCATGTCGCCGGGCCGCTCGGGCTCGGCGCGCGCTTCCACCGGCTCACGGACTTCCCCACCAATGGTCTCGTCGCGCCCACGGGTGCCACCCGTCCGCGCGAGCCCGCTCCCGGTCAGGAGACGATGTGGGGCGAGCTTCCATCCCGGCCCGCCGTCCTCGGCGAGGTGGATGACGACAACGCCTGGGTGATGGACGGCGTGAGCGGTCATGCGGGCCTCTTCGGCACCGCGGTGGACGTGGCGCGCTTCGGCCAGGCCATCCTCGCCGGGTGCGCGGGGGACGCGGCGATCGCCCCCGGGCCGCTCTGGTTCCGCGCGCTCGCCACGGATCCACTCCTGCCGGGCAGCACGCGCTCCATGGGCTTCGACTCCCCCTCCGAGGGCCTGTCCAGCGCGGGCCACTTCATCGGCGACACGCCTCCGGGCGCGGTGGGGCACCTGGGCTTCACCGGCACCAGTCTCTGGGTGGACCTGCGCCGCTCGCTCGTGGTGGCGCTCGTCACCAACCGCGTAGCGCATGGCCGCAAGGAAGTGCGCATCCGCGACTTCCGCCCCGTTTTTCATGACCTCGTCGTGGATTCCCTCGGGCTCGACGACCTCACCCCGAAAGCACATGGCTGACGACAACGGCAACGTCCTCGACACCCTCTCTCCCGGCGCGGTGCGCCGCATCCACCTCATCGGCGTGGCCGGCACGGGCATGGGCTCGTTCGCGGGCATGCTCAAGGCCGCGGGCTACGACGTCACCGGCAGCGACGAGAACGTCTACCCGCCCATGAGCGACATGCTGCGCGCCTGGGGCATCCAGGCGCTCACGCCCTACAAGCCGGAGAACCTCGACGTGGCCCGGCCGGATCTGGTCATCGTCGGCAACGTCATCCGCCGGGTGAACCCCGAGGCCACCGCCGTGCGCGAGCAGCGCCTGCCGCAGATGAGCTTCCCGGCCGCGCTGGGCTCGCTCTTCCTCGAGCACTCGCACTCGGTGGTGGTGGCGGGCACCCACGGCAAGACGACCACGTCCTCGCTGATGGCCCACGTGCTGGTGGAGGCGGGGAGGGATCCGTCCTTCCTCGTGGGCGGCGTCACCCAGAACTACGCGGGCAACTACCGGGTGGGCAAGGGCGCGCACTTCGTCGTCGAGGGCGACGAGTACGACACCGTCTACTGGGACAAGGGCTCCAAGTTCCTGCACTACCGGCCCAAGACGGCCATCCTCACGAGCGTGGAGTTCGACCACGCGGACATCTTCCGCGACCTGCCGCACTACGAGTCCACCTTCGACAAGTTCGTCCGGCTCATCCCCAAGGACGGCCGGCTGGTGGTGTGCGCCGCGTACCCCAATGCGGTGAAGCTCGCACAGGCCTGCCCAGGTGAGGTCATCACCTATGTGGCGCGCGAGGGCGCCGAGGCCGACTACACCCCGCGCAACGTGCGCTTCGGCCCCGAGGGCGCGCGCTTCGAGGTGGTGGAGCGCGGGAGCGTGTTGGGCACCGCGCTGGTGACGCTCTCCGGCATGCACAACGTGGAGAACACGCTGAGCGTCATCGCCGCGGCGCGGGGGCTGGGCCTGTCGTTCGAGGAGATCTGCCGGGGGCTCGCCAGCTTCCAGGGCGTGAAGCGGCGCCAGGAGGTGCGCGCGGAGGTGGGCGGCATCCTCGTGGTGGACGACTTCGCGCACCATCCCACGGCGGTGCGCGAGACGATCGCCGCCATCCGCCACCGCTACCCGGAGCGCCGGTTGTGGGCCATCTTCGAGCCCCGCTCGAACACGAGCCGCCGCAACATCCATCAGGAGGACTACGCCCACGCCTTCACCGGCGCGGCGCGCGCGAGCCTCAAGGTGCCCGAGCGCCATGACAAGGTGCCCACGGACCAGGAGCTGGACGTGCCTCGCGTCATCGAGGCGCTCAAGGCCCAGGGCATCGCCGCCGACTCCACGGTGGACGTGCCCTCGCTCGTGGAGCGCGTGGCGCGCGAGTCCCAGCCCGGCGACGTGTTGCTCGTCATGAGCAATGGCGCCTTCGGGGGCTTCATCGACAAGCTGCTCACCGCGCTGCGCGCTCGGATGGGGGAGGGCTAGGCCATGCGTTCCATTCGACTCCTGCTGGCCTCGCTCGCCCTGTCCGGTTGTGTCTCCGCGATGCCGCCGCTCACCGAGTCCGCGCTGCGCACCTCCCAGGCGGGCCTGGGGAGGGGCGAGCCGTTGGAGTTCACCGTCAAGCGCCATCCCGGGGGAGAGCCCTACTCGCTCTCCGAGGACCGGGGGAGCGTGGTGCTCATCGACGTGTGGGCGACCTGGTGCGAGCCCTGCCGCGACGCGCTTCCCCTGTACCAGGAGCTGGCCAGGCACTATGGCGCGCGGGGCCTGAAGGTCTACGCGCTCAACGTGGACGAGGACGTGCGCGCCGTGCCGGCCTTCCTGGAGGAGACGAAGGTGGCGCTGCCCGTGCTACTCGACACGCAGGCGGCGGTGGCGGACAAGGTGCTGCGGGTGCGCGGCCTGCCGACCCTGGTGCTGGTCGATCGCAAGGGGTACGTGCGCTACATGCACGAGGGCTTCGCCGAGGAGTACCTCATGAAGTACCAGAGCGAGATCGAGGAGTTGCTGTCGGAGCAGTGAACCCGGAGTCCCCGTGAGGAGCAGTCCCCATGTCCGATGAGTCGCCGGCCACGTTGCGCCGTATCGCCGAGGAAGGTGCTCGTCTGGCGGGCCGCCTGCTCGCCGAGCGTTTCCACGGTGAGCGCACCATCGAATACAAGGGGGGCATCGATCTGGTCACCGACGCGGACCGCGCGGCGGAGGCGGCGGTGCTCGGCTTCATCCGCCAGCACTATCCCCACCACGCGGTGCTGGCCGAGGAGAGCGGTGCCTCGCAGGGCTCGGGCATCCGGTGGATCGTGGATCCGCTGGATGGCACCACCAACTACGCGCACCAGGTGCCGCACTTCTGCGTGAGCGTGGGGGTGGAGGGGCCGGACGGACTGCTCGCGGGCGCCATCTACGAGCCGATGCTCGAGGAGCTCTTCTCCGCGGCGCGGGGGCAGGGGGCGACGCTCAACGGACGCGCGTTGAAGGTGTCGGGGTGCACGGAGTTCTCGCGCGCCCTGTTGTGCACGGGCTTTCCCTATGACGTGCACCACAAGCCCGAGGGGCCGCTGGGGATGTTGCGGCGCTTCATCGTCCGGGCGCAGGGCATGCGGCGCATGGGCAGCGCCGCGTTGGATCTGGCGTACGTGGCGGCGGGGCGCTTCGACGGCTACTTCGAGTTCGGCCTCAAGCCCTGGGACGAGGCGGCGGGAGCGCTGCTCGTGCAGGAGGCGGGTGGGGTGATGCTGCGCATCGACGGGGCGCCGTACCAGGTGGGCTACGGGGACGTGCTCGCGTGCGCGCCGGGCCTGGCGCCGCAGTTCGTCGCCGAGAGCAAGGGCCTGCTCGCGGACATCGGTTGGAGCCCCCGCGCGTTTCAGCCCTGACGGGCGGACAGCCGGGCATTGGCCTCGCGCACCCGGGCCGACAGGATGCGCGCGATGTTGAGCACGAGGAAGGTGAAGCCGTCGCGGTGCTGCTGCCGGAAGGTGGCCAGGTGCTCGGTGGTGAGCCGCAACAGCTCCGTGTCCGTGCGCGCCCGCACGGTGGCGGAGCGGTCCTCGAGATCGATGAGGCTCATCTCCCCGAAGAAGCCCGGCGCGCCGAGCACCGTGAGGGGCCGGGACACGCCGCCGCCATCCCGCCGCGTCAGCTCCACTTCTCCCCGGGCGATGAGGTAGAGGCTGTCTCCGCGCTCACCCTCCTCGAACACCACGTCCCCGGCGGAGTAGCGCCGGTGCTCGGACAGCTCGGCCAGGCGGGCGAGTTCCGCGCTGGAGAGCATCTCGAACAACGGCGATGACGACACGACGGCCAGCTTCTCCATGTCTCCCGTCCCCCGGGACTCAGGTGGCTGGCCCGGAGTCTACTCCGTGCGCGCGCCTCCGATGGCGAGGACCACCTGGGCCTCGCCCCCGGGTTGGGCGGGAAACACCTAGCCGCCCTTCTTGAGCTCCGTGAGCACCAGCTTGGCCACGGCCTTGAGCGTGTCGAACACGCCCACGCCCGTGGGCGCCACCGCCTGGTACTCGGGGATGTTGCGCGCGTTGAGCGTCTTGTGCATCTCCTCCATCGAGACCGCGTTGGGCAGGTCGCGCTTGTTGTACTGCATGACGGAGGGGATCTTGTTCAGATCGTAGCCCTGCTCGGCCAGGTTGATGCGCAGGTTCTCCAACGATTCCATGTTGGCCTCCATGCGCTCGACCTGGCTGTCGGCCACGAACACCACGCCGTCCACGCCCTTGAGGATGAGCTTGCGGCTGGCGTCGTAGAAGACCTGACCGGGCACCGTGTACAGGTGGAAGCGCGTCTTGAAGCCGCGGATCTCCCCGAGCGACAGCGGCAGGAAGTCGAAGAAGAGCGTGCGGTCCGTCTCCGTGGAGAGCGAGATGAGCTTGCCCTTCGTCTCCGCGGCGGTCTTGTTGTAGATGTACTGCAGGTTCGTCGTCTTCCCGCACAACCCGGGACCGTAGTAGACGATCTTGCAGTTGATTTCGCGAGACGAGTAGTTGATGAAGGACATGGCTTCTCGGATTACTCGCTGAAGAGGTTGTCGATATCGTCGTCGGAAATCTCGGCGAACGGAGAGCCGACACCGGGACCATCGGTCTTCTTCACGAGGCTCTCGAAGATCTTGGTCAGTTCGTCGCTGGCCTTCTTGATGCGCAAGCGCACCAGGCCGAGACTCGTGCGGTTGTCGAAGATGACGACCAGGACCACGCGGCTGCCCACGATGGTCATGTAGAGCGAGTCCTTGGCCCCCTCGTGGAACTGATGGGGGAACTCGTTCTCGCCAATCAGCTTGGCCAGGCCGCCCATCGCCGCCACGTTGCCGGCCGTCAGCGAGGCCAGTGACGTGGTGTCGATGTTCTGGGTCTGCCCCGCGGAAGAGATGAGCTGACCGTTCTTGTCGACGAGGAACACCACCTTCGCGTTCGCGTCCTTGGTCAGCCGGTCGCAAACCGCGTTGATCTTGGTGAACTCCTCTTCGTACATCACCAATTGCGTGCCCATGGGCGTTTACGCTCCTACGCGTCTCGCTCGACCTGTGCTGCGGCGGCCCCTGCCGGTTTCCGGAGTGAATTTCGGAGGTTAGGTGCGGTGCTCCCGACCCGGGGAGCTTTAGCAAAGCCCCTGCCACCCCGCAAGAAGCCGCCACCTTCTGTGCGGAGGGGTCCGCGCGTCGGGCGCCCGTGCGCGTGCAGGGGGGAGGGGAAGGCCGTCATCAGGAGGGGAGCATCATCCATGCGAAGGGGATTTCAAAATTCCGGACGAGTCCACCCATTACCGGGGAAATCATCCGGTATCCACTATACTGCGCCCATCGGGGTCCGCTCGAACTTCGAACGCGTGTCTCCCCCTCCTTCTTGCGCTCGGCGGGGGGGCGGGTTCCAGGCCAGGCGTCCCCCCGTGTGCGAAGGCGAACACGCCCCGCTTGCCCATGACGCCAACCCCTCCCCCCCCGGCGGACCCCACCGCTCCGGGCCCATGGATACGCCAGGTCTTCGGGCCATACGTGCTCCGGCGCAAGCTGGCCGAGGGCGGAATGGCGGAGATCTTCCTCGCCCGGCGCGCGGACGGACAGGACGGGGCGCGTGAGGTCGTCATCAAGCGGATCCGGCAGGCGCTGGTGGGCCAGCCGGACTTCCTGGAGATGTTGCGCCAGGAGGGCCGCCTGGCGACGCAACTGGTCCACTCCCACCTGGTGCGCGTGTACGAGCAGGGGAGCGTGGAGGGCCGCGCCTACCTCTGCATGGAGTGGCTCGCCGGCGAGGACTTCTCCACCCTGGTGCGCCTGGCGAGCCTGCGCCGGGAGTTCATGCCGGTGCCCCTGGTGCTGCGGGTGCTCGCCGACGCGGCGCGCGGGCTGCACTACGCACACGACTTCGTCGACGCCTCGGGCCAGCCGCTGAACATCGTCCACCGCGATGTGTCGCCCTCCAACCTGTACGTGACGTTCGAGGGGCAGGTGAAGGTGCTGGACTTCGGCGTCGCCCAGGCGGGAGGGGCCGCCACGCGCCCGGGAGAGATGAAGGGCAAGGTCATCTACATGGCGCCCGAGCAGGCCCTGGGCGGCGCGGTGGACCGGCGCGCGGATGTCTTCTCGCTGGGCGTGTGCCTCTACGAGGCCCTCACCCATGTGCGGCCCTTCGCCCGGGAGCGCGACGCGGCGGTGCTGGATGCGCTGCGCGAGGGGGACTTCCCGCGGCCGCGCGCCTTGCGGCCCGAGCTGTCCCCGGAGTTGGAGGCGGTGGTGCTCAAGGCGATGGCCCCCGCGCCCGCGCGCCGCCATGGCTCCGCCGCCGAGTTCGCCGACGCGCTCGAGCGGCTGCTGGCGCGGGAGTACCCTCCGGCGACCCCCGCCCAGCTCGCCGCGTACCTGCGCGCGAGCGTGGGCGAGGAGCGCTACCGGGAGAAGACGTTCGTCCCGCCGTTCGACCCGTCCGGCAAGGGGGGCGGCTCCAAGGTGGTGCGCTCTCCGATGGTCACGGGCGCTCCGCGACGGAGGCCCGGGCCGCCGGGCGGGTGGCTGCCGTGGGCCGCCGGGGCGCTGGCGCTGAGCCTGGTGGGCGGGGGGGCCGTGCTCTTCTCGCGCCCGGCCTCCGCCCCGGTGCTTCCCCCCGTCGAGGGGCCGACCTCCGCGGCGCAGGTGACACCGTCCCCGGCACCCGAGGCCCTCCCGGACGCGGGGACGCAACCCCCTTCGCCTCCCCCGGAGCCCGCCGGGAAGGAGACGCCCAGGACACGGCAGGCGGGGCGGGGCTCCTCCCGGCAAGCGTCCGTGCCGGGCAAGGGCAAGGTGCCCGCCTCGTTGGAGGTCGCGGACGTCCAGCGCGTGGTGACGCGCAACCGGGCGAGCTACCTGCCATGCTTCGAGCGGCACAAGGAGGACCTGCGCGCGGACGAGGGCGAGGTGCGGATGCGCTTCACCATCCAGCCCTCGGGCCGGGCGGAGACGAGCACCCAGGGGGCTCTGGCGGAGCGTCCGCTGGGCAAGTGCCTGGAGCAGCGGTTGAACCGGTTGCGCTTTCCCGCGCACCGGGGTGACGCGGTGACGGTGGTGTTGCCGCTGGGCTATCGCGTCACGCGCTAGCCCGTCCGGGACGCTAGAGATCGCGCCGGGCGCTGAGGGCCTTGGCGAGCGTGGCCTGGTCGGCGTACTCGAGGTCCCCTCCCATGGGCAGACCCTGGGCGATGCGGCTCACGCGGATGCCCGCGGGCTTGAGCAGGCGCGTGAGGTAGAGCGCCGTGGCCTCGCCCTCCACGTCCGGATTGGTGGCGAGGATGATTTCCTCCACCCGCCCGTCCCCGAGCCGCTCGAGCAGCTCCTTGATGCGCAGCTGCTCGGGCCCCACGCCGTCCAGCGGCGAGAGCACGCCGTGCAGCACGTGGTAGCGCCCCTTGAACTCGCGCGTGCGCTCCAGGGCCATCAGGTCCGCGAAGGACTCCACCACGCACACCACGCGGTCATCGCGCCGCTGGTCCTGGCAGAAGCCGCACAGGTGCGTGTCGGTGAGGGAGAAGCACCGGCCACACAGGTGCACCTTCTCCTTCACCTCGCGGATGGCCTGCGACAAGTCCATGGCGTATTCGCCCGGGGCGCGCAGGATGTGGAAGGCGAGGCGCTGGGCGGTCTTCTCCCCGATGCCGGGGAGCTTCGCGAGCTGGGCGACCAGGCGGTTGAGAGGATCAGGCGTCATTCGAGCTCACGTAACACCGGGGATCTTCACCCCGCCCGAGATCTTGCCCAACTCCCGCTGCATCTTCTCGCGGCTGCTCGCCAGGGCAGCGTTGACGGCGGCGGTCACCAGGTCCTCCAGCAGGCCCAGGTCGTTCGGGTCCACCAGGGACTTGTCGATCTTGATGCTGCGCACTTCCTGCACGCAGTTGGCCACCACCTTGACCCGGCCGTCGCCGGCCTGCGCCTCGACGGTCTCCTCGGCCAACTCCTTCTTGCGCTGCTCGATCTTCTCCGTGAGCTTGTTGGCCTGACGGATGAAGTAGTTCAGGTCGATGCCGGGCATGTGCTTCCTCTTGGGGCGTGCGAGCGGGCAGGACACGCGCCCGCTCGGGGTGAGTCGGAGCGCGCACCCTAGCGTCCGTCGAGCGCGTTGTCAGGGGCTCTCGTCAGGAGACTCGCTCGTCGGGGCAGCCACCGGACGCACGGGCAGATCGTAGACCTGGATGTGTTCGATCTCCCCGCCGAGCAGCTTGAGGGTGGCCCGCACCGCGGGATGGGCGCGCACCCGGCCCTCGGTGCTCTTCTCGTACGCGGCCCGCTCGGAGGCATCCTGCTCGGCGAGGCTGATGAGTCCCGCGCCCGGGCCCGGGCCATTGGCCGCCTCGGCCTTGTCGCCCTCCGCGCAGTCCTGCACCACGAGCTTCGTGGGGCGGCCGAAGTGCTCGGAGAGCGCCTTCTCGACGATGGCGCGCCCGCTGCCCGAGACCGTGGCCTTGTGGAAGCCATCCTTGGGCGGGTAGGCGATGGCCACCTCTCCCTCGCGGATCCACAAGAGGCGGCCACAGGCGAGCGATTTGGCATGCCGGCCCGAGGCCTCGCGCATGGTGTCCACGGCCGCGCGCCACCGGTCCTGGAGCGGACGCCGGGGATTGTCGCGGCCGGAGATGGCCATGGACGTCGGGGGAGGGGGCGCTCCCCGGTGGGGGGTGGGCTCGATGGACGGGGCCTCCGGAGGCGGGGGCTCGGGTTCGCTCGAGGGGGCGAACTCGCTCTGGGGCGGGGGAGGCTCCTCCGGGAGGCACTCGCCGGACGCGCAGCCGTCGGCCGGGCCTTCCTCGGGAAAGTAGCGCTCGTCGTCGACGGGGGGCGGCTCCGGAGCGGGAAGCGGTGCTCGCGGTGGAGGCCGCACGTTCGTCACGCGCACCACGGGGGGAGCGGGCACGGGGCTCGCCGGAGGCATGTCGCGGGCGATCGCGGCCGGGCGCGGGGGCTCGGCCACGGGAGGGCGGGGGGCGGGTGTGGGCGCGCGCTCAGTGGGCGCGAAAGTTGGCCGGGCTGGAGCGACCTCCGGGCGCTCCAGGGGCTACCTTGTGGCCGTCCTCGGCGCCCAGGCCGGCGGCGAGACGATCCACGCGCGCGAGCAGGTCCGGGATGGAGCCGGCGGGCGAGAGCTGGATGGCCTTGAGCAGTGCCATCTCCAGCGCGAGCCGGGGTTGGGCCGCGCGCGACACCTCCCACACGCACCCGTGCACGATGTCGAAGAGCCGGGAGATCTGCGCCGCGTCCGCGTCCTTGGCGAGCGCGCTGAGCGCGGTGCGCTCGGTCTCGGCGAGCTCCGTGGGGGCCTCGCCCAGCGTCTTGGCCACGAAGAGGTGGCGCAGCTGCAGGGCGAGCTCCTCCGTGAGCCGCTTGAGATCCGTGCCGCGGTTGAAGACCTCCTCCACGCGCTCGAGCACGCGCTTGGCGTCCTTGCGCACCAGGGCCTCGGCGAAGTCCTGCACCACCGTGCGATCGATGGCGCCCAGGGCATCGGCCACGGCCTCGTCGCTGGGGTTGGCGCCACAGGCGGAGAAGATCTGATCCAGGAGGCTGAGCGAGTCGCGCATGCCGCCCTCGGACTGGCGCACCACCATGGAGAGCGCCCGCTCGGAGATGGCGACCTTCTCCTGCTCGCAGATGTACTTGAGCCGATCGAGCATCACCTTGGCGGGGATGCGCCGGAAGTTGTGGCGCTGGCAGCGCGAGAGGATGGTGTCCGGGAGCTTGTGCGCCTCGGTGGTCGCGAAGATGAACTTCACGTGGCCGGGCGGCTCCTCCAGCGTCTTGAGGAGCGCGTTGAACGCCGCCCCCGAGAGCATGTGGACCTCGTCGATGATGTAGATCTTGTGCCGGTCGCGCTGCGGCAGGTACTTGGCGTTCTCGCGGATCTCCCGGACGTTCTCCACGCCGTTGTTCGAGGCGCCGTCGATCTCCGCCACGTCCACCGAGGTGCCCGCGGCGATCTCCCGGCACGCCTGGCAGGTGTCACAGGGGTTGGCGGTGGGCCCCTTCTCGCAGTTGAGGGCCTTGGCGAGCAGACGGGCGGCGGTCGTCTTGCCCACGCCTCGTGGTCCGCAGAACAGATAGGCGTGCGCCACCCGGTCCATCTTGATGGCGTTGGCGACGGTGCGGACCACGTGCTCCTGGCCGGTCATGTCGTCGAAAGTCTGCGGGCGCCATTTACGGGCGAGAACGAGGTAGCTCATGGGGGTAGGTGAATCTAACCATGGCGTCCTCGCCAACGCACGTCTTCCGCGCGTCCCACTCGACTTTCCAAGTCACTTCCCGGAAAAGGGGGAGACCACTCCGGGAGTCGGGCCCTTCACTCGGGGTCGGAGGCGTCGCCCGCCTTGCGCTCGCCCGGGAGGCCAGGGAGAGTCGCGTCCGAGCCTCCCGATGACCGTTCCCGCGCCGCTGCCCCCACTTGCCGCCACCCCTGAACCCGTGTCCGACGTGACCGCCCACCAGGGGGGCGCGCCAGCGTGGGGTCCATGGGTGGGGGCGGGCGTGGCCCTGTTGCCGGCGCTGCTCGCGGTGGCGCAGCTCGGGCGCATCCACCCGGATGAGGTGTACCAGTTGTTGGAGCCGGCCTGGTTCCGGACCCACGGCTATGGCGTGCTGGCATGGGAGTGGCGCGTGGGCCTGCGCAACTGGGCCGCGCCCCTGGTGGCCTCGGGGCTCCTGCGCCTCGCCTCGCTGCTGGGCCTCACGCACCCGGTGGCCTACCGGGCCCTGCTCGCCGTGCCGCAGGTGGCCCTGCACGGGTGGATGTTGTGGGCCGCGTACCGCTTCGCCGAGCGGCGCGTCGGACCTCGAGGCGGACTGCTCGCGATGCTCGCCATGGGCCTCTATGGCCCGGTGCTCGTCTTCGCGGGCCGCACGCTGGGGGAGTCGCTCTCCGCCGCCTTCCTGGTGGTGGCCATGGAGGCGCTGGACCGTCCGGAGCGCTCCGCGCGCGGGGGCCTGGTGGGCGGAGCGGCCCTGGGACTGGCGGTGGTGGTGCGCTATGGCTCGGCGGTGATGGTGCTGATGGCGCTCGCCTGGCTGGTGGGGGCCCGGCGGTGGCGGACCCTCGCCTGGACCTGCCTCGCGGGAGGTGTCGTCGCCGTGGGGTTGGGAGTGCTCGACCAGGTGACGTGGGGCCGGCCCTTCCACTCGTTCCTGGCCTACGTCGACTTCAACGTCCTCTCGGGTCAGGCGGCGCGCCAGTTTGGTGCCTCGCCCCCCTCCTACTACCTGGGGCCCTGGCTGCGCGGCCTGCCCGGGTGGATCTGGCTGGTGGCCCCCCTGGCCTGGGCGGCCTGGCGCCAGCGGCCCTCCCTGTCCCTGCCGGGGCTGTGCGCGGTGGGCTACTTCGCCGCGCTCCTCTTCACCGCCCACAAGGAGGAGCGCTTCCTCTACCCGGGGCTGTTGCTGCTCGTGCTGGCCGCCGCCCCAGTGGCCGCGGGCTTCGTGGTGTCTCGCGGGGCGACGGCCTGGCGAGCGGTGGGGGGCGCGCTGCTCCTGCTCACCGCGGTGGTGCCGGGCGTCTTCCTGCTCTCGGAGGACCTGCGCGGGGACCAGTTCCGGGCCATCGTCTCGGCCACCCGGGACGAGGGCACCCGGGGCCTGCTCATCGTCAACGAGGGGCTGTGGGGCGCCGGGGGCTTCTTCTACATCGGCAAGAACATCCCCTGGATGACGTGCGACTGGCCCCAGGACGCGAACTTCCAGCGGGCCATGCGGGACGCGCGCTTCAACCGCGCCGTCACCTTCGACGGCCGGGCGCTCGCCGAACTCCAGGCGGCGGGCTTCCAGGTGATGGGGCGGGTGGGGCGCGAGACGCTGCTCACGCGGCCCTGAGCGGGCGGCGAAGCGGGCGGCCCCAAAAAAGAAGGAGCCGAACTCCCTGGGCAGGGGGCTCGGCTCCTTCACAAGAACGGCCGGGACACACGCGGAGGTGCGCTACCGTTGCTTCCTTCCGGACCTGGCGGGATTCACGTCCCCACGTTGTCCCGACCACAAGCTCTTCAGCTACTACAACAACAACGGAGAGGGTGGGATTCGAACCCACGATACCCTTTCAGATATACACGCGTTCCAGGCGTGCGCCTTCAACCGCTCGGCCACCTCTCCTTGAGACTGCTGCGGAGAGCGTAGGATTCGAACCTACGATACCGTTCCCGGTATGCCTGATTTCGAGTCAGGTGCCTTCGACCACTCGGCCAGCTCTCCAATATTCACTTGTCGCGTTTCTTCGCGCGCAACCGCTCGAAGAAGTCCTTCAAAACCTGGCGGCACTCGTCCGCCATGATGCCACTCGTGACCTGGAGCCGGTGATTGTGCCGGGGCTCCTCGGCCAGGTTGTAGAGCGAGCCGACAGCGCCCGCCTTGGGATCCGGGGTTCCGAAAACCAGCCGGGTAACCCGAGATTGAACCAGCGCTCCCGCGCACATCGCGCAGGGTTCCAACGTCACGTACAGGGTGACACCGGATAGCCGCCAGGCGTTCAAGGCCTTGGCCGCCGCGTCCATCGCGAAGATTTCCGCGTGCGCCAGGGGGTTGCGGTCGATCTCGCGCCGGTTGAAGCCCGTACCGATGACCTTGCCATCGTGGACCGCGACCGCGCCGACAGGAACCTCCCCGAGTCCAGCGGCTTCCCGCGCGAGCGCGAGCGCCTGCTGCATGAAAGCTTCGTCCAGACTCATGAGGGGGGAAGAGGACCGAGGAAAGGTGGCGCTCCCTGGAGGATTCGAACCTCCGGCCTTCGGATTCGTAGTCCGACGCTCTATCCAGCTGAGCTAAGGGAGCTTGCCGTTTCCTTCGTACCGCTTCCTACAACCACTGCCGACCTACCACAACAACTTTTTTCCGCCTGCTTCTACAACCTTTTGATGAGTGGCGGAGAGAGAGGGATTCGAACCCTCGATACCCTTTCGAGTATGCAGGTTTAGCAAACCTGTGCCTTCAGCCTCTCGGCCATCTCTCCAGTGTGCCAGACCTGTCAAAGAACCACAGACAACAAAACGGAGGAGGTAGGATTCGAACCTACGGGAAGCTTTCGCCACCTGCGGTTTTCAAGACCGCTGCCTTCAGCCGCTCGGCCACTCCTCCACTTCGTGGAGCCGCGCGACCCACCGAACTGCGTGGGTCGCCCTTCTACAACATCCGACGCCCATTGCAACAACGTCTTTTCACAAGGGCCGCAGTTCCTTGAGACCGCCCATGTACGGCACCAGCACCTCGGGGATGACGACGCTGCCGTCCTCGCGCTGATAGTTCTCCAGGATGGCGATGCTCGTGCGCCCCACGGCCAGGCCACTTCCATTGAGCGTGTGGACGAGCTGGGGCTTGTCCCCCTTCTGGGCGCGGAAGCGGATCTTCGCCCGGCGCGCCTGGAAGTCGCCGCAGTCCGAGCAGGAGGAGATCTCCCGATACGCTCCCTGGCCGGGCAGCCAGACCTCGATGTCGTACGTCTTCTGGGCGGAGAAGCCCATGTCGCCGGTGCACAGCAGCATCACCCGGTGGTGCAGGCCCAGGCGCCGCAGGATGTCGCACGCGTCGTCCGTCATCTTCTCCAGCTCCTCGAGGCTCGTCTGCGGCGAGGCGAACTTCACCATCTCCACCTTGTGGAACTGGTGCTGGCGGATGAGGCCCCGGGTGTCGCGGCCCGCCGCGCCCGCCTCGGCGCGGAAGCACGGACTGAAGGCGCAGTAGCGCACGGGCAGCGACTCGCCCTCGAGGATTTCATCCGCGTGGTAGTTGGTGACGGGCACTTCCGCGGTGGGAATCAGGAAGCGCTCGGGCTCGCCCGCCGTCTTGAAGGCGTCGTCCTCGAACTTGGGCAGCTGGCCGGTGCCCATCATCGTCTCGCGCAGCACGAGGTAGGGCGGGAGGATCTCCACGTAGCCCTTCTGGGTGTGCACGTCGATCATGAAGGAGACGAGCGCGCGCTCCAGCCGCGCGAGCGCCCCCTTGTAGAAGGTGAAGCGCGAGCCGGACACCTTCGCGGCGCGCTCGAAGTCCAGCATCCCGAGCTTCTCGCCCAGCTCGAAGTGCTGCTTGGGCGTGAAGGGCAGCTGGGGCTTGTCCCCCCAGATGCGCACCTGCACGTTCTGCTCGGCGCTCGCTCCCTCGGGCACGGACTCGTGCGGGATGTTGGGGATGAGCAGCAGGATGCGGCTGAGCTCCTCCTCCACCTCCTTGAGCCGCGCCTCCTTCTCCTTGATGTTCTGCGACACGGCGCGCATCTCGCCGCGCAGGGACTCCAGCGCGGCCGGATCCTCCTTGGCCTTGCGCTTCATCTCCTCGTTGGCGGCGTTGCGGCGCGCGGAGAGCGACTCCATGGCCACGTAGAGCTCGCGCCGCTCCGACACGAGACTCTTGAAGGGGCCGAGGTCCAGGCTGCCGCCCCGGGATTGCAGCCGGGCGACCACCGCATCGAAGTTCTGCGCGACGTTCTTGAGATCCAGCATGGCGGCGGTTTGTAGTCACCCCACGCCCACCGGGCAAGGCATGAAGCGCCCAGGCGCCCGGAATAGGACGCCCGGGGGGCTCCGGGACTACTCGAGGAAGGTGATCTCGTCCTCGATCTCCTTGCGATCCTGCGCGTCGGGCTTGCGCGAGAGGTACTCGCGGAAGGATCTGACGGCGTCCTTCTTCTTGCCCTTCTCCTTGTAGGCGTAGCCCAGGTGGTACCAGCTGTCGGCGTTGTCCGGCGTGGCCGTGACGGCCTTGGTGTACCAGTCGATGGCCTTGCCGTACTGGTTCTGCTCGCCCCAGGCGCGGCCCAGCTTGTAGTAGAGGCCGGTGAGGCCCGGGTCCGTCTTGAGGGCCTGCTCGTAGGAGCGGACGGCGTCACGCCAGTGCATGGCGGTGAAGTGCGCGTCTCCCATGGAGGCCAGGGTCTGGCTGCTCTTGGGGTTCACCTTGAGCGCCGCCTGGAAGGCCTTGAGGGCGTCGTCCACCTCGCTGCGATCCAGATGGGCATGGCCCAGGGCCTCGTAGGCGTCGAGCCGCTTGGGATCCAGCTCGACGGTCTTCCTCCACGCCTCGATGGCTTCTCCGGGCTGCTTGGCGTCGCGGTAGAGCAAGCCGAGGGCGAAGTGGTAGTCGGCCCGCTTGGACGCGCGCTCCACGGCGGTCTTCATGTTCTCGATGGCCTGGCCGAACTCGCCGCGCTGGGCCTTCACCTGCGCGAGGTAGAAGTTCGCCTCGGCGTTGGAGGGCTCGAACTTGAGCGCCTGCGTCAGGTTGGCCTCGGCCTCCTTGAAGCCCGCGTTGGCCTCGTCCTCCTTCTGGGCCCGCCGGGCGGCGACGCCCTTCTCGAAGTTGACGGCGCCCAGGTTGATGGCGAGGCCCACGTCGCGCGGGTCCTGCTTCTTGGCCTGCTCCAGCTCGGCGATGGCCTCGTCCAGCTTGCCCTGGCGCCACAGCACCATGCCGCGCTGCAGCCGTCCGCCGGGCAGCGCGTGGGGCTGCAACTCCATCGCCTTGTCGATCTCCTGCTGGGCCTTGTCCAGATCGTCGGCGAGCATCGCCATGCGCGACAGCCCCAGGTGGGCCTCGGCCGACTGGGCGTCGAATCCCACGGCGCGCTCGAACTCCTCCAGGGCCCGCGCGTTGTCCCCCTCGGCGAGCGCCAGCTCGCCCAGACCCACGTGCACCACGGCGGTCTCGGGCGCCTTGCCGGCGGCCTCCGTGAAGTCCGCCTTGGCCTGCTCCGCGTGGCGCAGGCGCAGGTGGAGCCGGCCGCGCGCCACCTGGGCCTCGACGAACTGGGCGTTGGCCTTGAGGGCGCGCGTGTAGTGCTCCTCGGCGGAGCTGTTGCCGCCTTCGGCCTCGGCGATGCGGCCCAGGAGGTACTCGAGGTGGGCGTTGTCCGGGAAGCGCTGGAGCGCCTCGGTCACCTGCGTCTTCGCCTCCTCCATCTTGCCGAGCGTCACCAGGAGCGAGGCGTAGCCATCCACCGCCTCGATGTTCTCCGACTCACCCTTGGCCGCCGTCTCGAAGAAGGGCAGGGCCTCCTCGAACTTGCGCTGGGCCTGGAGTACGTAGCCCAGGTAGCGCTTGCCCAGGCGGGACTCGGGATCCTTCTCCACGGCGATGCGCAGCTCCTGCTCGGCCTCCGGAATCTTGGCGAGCTGGAAGAGGGCGATGCCCTTGAGGGTGCGGGCGCGCGACAGCTCCGAGGCGCCCATGCCCGCTCCGAGCTTCTCGTCGAGCGCGCGCTCGGCGGCCTCCAACCCCTTCTGGGGCGCCTGCTTGCGCAGCAGCAGCTCCACCGAGGCCAGCTCCACCGCGGAGATGATGTGCGAGGGGTCCGCCTTGAGCGCGGCCTCGTAGGCCTTGACCGCCTCGTCCGCCTTGGCTTCCTCCTGGTAGAGGTTGCCCAGGGCATGCTGGGCCTTGGCCAGCTCGGGCTGCCGCTCCACGACCTGCTGGAGCGTCGCGATGGCGTCCTCGTTGCGCTTCTTGGCCGCCTGGGCCTCGGCGAGCAGGAGCGCCACCTCCACGTCGCCCTTGTTGGCGTTGCCCAGGTGCGCGAGCGCCGCGTCCGGATCGCGCTGGCTCAGCGCCGCGCCCGCCCGGTACTTGAGGTACTCGGGGTGCATCTCCCCCATCAGCTCCAGGTTGCCCTGCTCCTCCTCGGACTGGCAGCGCGACAGCTCACCGCTGTTGGCGGCCGAGTAGCGGCGCTGCAGGTAGAAGATGGACTGGCACCAGAGCGCGCGGACCTCGGGGTACTCCTTGTCCGCGAGCACCCGGGCGGTGGCCTCGCGCGCCTGCGTGTAGCCCTGGAGCGAGTCCTGCAGCAGTGCCTTGCGCGCGGCCTCCACGTCCGCGTAGCCCTCGGCCCCGGGCTTGATCTGCGCGGGGAAGAACTTCTTCATGCCGAAGACGCCATAGCGCGTGGCGCCGAAGCTCAGCCCCGTGAGGACGACCACCGCTCCGGCCGCGACGGAGATGACCAGCGGCAGCTTCTTCTTCAGCTTGCCGAGGATGATCTCCGCGCGCGAGGTGCTGTCCACCACGGAGACCTGGGCCATGCGGCCGCCATAGAGCTGATTGATGCGCTCCATGTTGGCGGCGCTGTTGGCGCTCGTGGTGGCAGCGGCCTTGGCGCCGGACTCGGTGGCGGGCGCCGCGGCGGCAGCGGCCGCGGCTGGAGGCGCCGCCGGGCCCTCCATCAGCTTCGCGATGGCCGTGGCGAACAGCGGCACCGTCCCGATGGGTGACCAGCCCTCTCCATCCGCGGAGACCTCCTCGTTGCCGAGCAGCTGGCCATCCTCGAGCATCTTGACGATCACGCCCTCCTCGAACGGGCCGAAGACCTTGCCCGAGCGGCGGCGCACCTGGAAGCGCTTGCCCTGGGGGCGGGCCTTGTTGGCGCTGCCCTTGGCCGCGTCGTCGATGAAGCTGAGCATCTCCAGGCCATCGGCCGCGCCCGTGGTGGGCGGCGGCGGCAGCGGCGCGGAGAGGTCCACCTCGAGATCATCCCCGCCCGCCGGGGGCGGCGCGGAGGGATCGAACTCGAGCGCGTCCGGGATGGACGCGGGCGCCATCGGAGGCTCCGAGAAGTCGAGGCCCACGTCCATCGAGGCGGGCCCGGACGCCATGGGCGCGGAGTAGTCCATGGCGGCCGCGGGAGGCGGCAGGGCGAAAGGGTCCTCCTCCTCGATGACGGCGGCGGCGTAGGGCTCTTCGGCCGGAGGGGGCGGCAGGGCGAAGGGATCCTCCTCGACCGGACCGGCGGCGTACGGGTCCGCGGCCGGAGGGGGCGGCAGGGCGAAGGGATCCTCCTCGACCGGACCGGCGGCGTACGGGTCCGCGGCCGGAGGGGGCGGCAGGGCGAACGCGTCGTCGGCGCCCGCGGAGGCGAACCCGTCATCGGCCGCGGGGGGCGGCGGCAGGGCGAACGCATCCGCTCCGGGCGCGCTCCCGGAGTACGCGCCGAACCCGTCATCGGCGGCGTACGGATCCGCCGCGGGAGGCGGCAGGGCGACGGCATCCTGGGCGTCCTGGGCGTAGGGATCCTGGGCGTACGCGTACGGCTCCCCGGAGGACGCCGGAGGCGGCAGGGCGACGGCATCCTGGGCGTAGGGATCCTGGGCGTAGCCATAGTCGGACGCCCCGGGCAGGGGCACGGCGTCTCCCGCGGCGTGGCCATAGGCCGAGGACTCGCCGCCGGGCAGCGGGACGGCGCCTCCCGGGGCGTATGCCGAGGAAGGCTCGGACATGCTGACGTCGAAGTCGCCCGTGGTGGGGGCCGGCAGCGGGACGGCGGCGGGCGCGGGGGACTGGTTGTCCCGGTAGGCGGCGGAGGGCAGCGGCATGGCCACTACGCGCGTGGTCTCCGGGTAGTCCTGCCGGGCGTAGTCGTTGGGGGCCGAGAACGCGCGCGACTGGGGCGGCGTGGGGGCCGGCAACGGGACGGCCGCGGGGGCGCTGGGTCCGGGCAGCGGGATGGCGGCGGGAGTGGGCGGACGCGGCTCCTCGGCCTTGATGGGGAAGGTGTTCTGGCACCGCGCGCACTTGAGCTTGGCGCCACCCGGTGGGATCCGCTTGTCATCGATGTTGTAATTCGTCTGGCAAGACGGGCACGAGACTTTCATGGGTTTCCTTCAGCGGGGGCCCTCGGGGACCTGAGCAGCCGGACTCACGCAGCGCCAGCAGGTTACCAGAGGCGTTTTCCAGGCGGCAAAGAACGCGACGTCGGGCGGGCGGCGGAGGGGCAGGCGGGCAGAGGACCCCTTGATGTGGTGCGAGAGGGTGCTAGACCCCTGTTTTCCATGCAACCCATCGTCATCCTGGGCGCGGGCCTCGCGGGGCTCTCGGCCGCGCACTTCCTGCAACATCCCTGGATCCTCGTCGAGAAGTCCGAGCGTGTCGGTGGGCTCATCAAGACCGAGGTGCTCGATGGGTGTCTCTTCGATGCCACCGGTCACTGGCTGCACCTGAGGGATCCGGAGATCAAGCAACTGGTGAACACCCGCTGGATGCCGGATCAGCTCGTGTCCATCCAGCGCAAGGCGGGCATCTTCTCGCGCGGGGTGTTCACCCGCTTTCCCTACCAGGTGAACACCCACGGTCTGCCGCCCGAGGTGGTGGCGGAGAACCTCGTGGGTTACGTGGAGGCCATCTACGGGGAGAAGGGCCGGGAGCTGCGCGAGCGCGAGCCGCGCGACTTCGCCGAGTTCATCCTGCGCTACATGGGGGAGGGGTTCGCCCGGAACTTCATGTTCCCCTACAACAAGAAGCTGTGGACGGTGGACCCCTCGGAGATGTCCGCCGCCTGGGTGGGGCGCTTCGTTCCCCGGCCCACCCTCAAGGAAGTCGTGGACGGGGCGCTGGGCGTGGGCAGTGACGCGCTCGGCTACAACGCCTCCTTCCTCTACCCGCGCGAGGGCGGCATCGAGAGCCTCGCCCGCGCCATGCTCGCCCACCTGAGCGGTGGCGAGGTGCGCGTCGGCATCGAGCCCACCGCCATCGACTGGAAGGCCCGGGTCGTCACCCTGTCGGACGGGCGCACGCTCGGCTACTCGCGGCTCATCTCCTCCATCTCCCTGCCCGGGCTCGTGCGGCTGCTCGACAAGGGAGGGGCGCGCGTGCCCGAGGAGGTGCTGGCCGCCGCGGGGCGGCTGCGCGCCACCACGGTCACCTACGTGTGCGTGGCCGCTCGGGGGAAGAACCGCCAGCCCTGGCATTGGATCTACCTGCCCGAGCCCGAGTTCCACGCGTACCGCATCGGCTCGCCCTCGGCGGTGTACGCGCCCCTGGCCCCCGCGGACACCGCCACCTTCTCCGTGGAGTACAGCCACCACGGCGAGCTGTCCCTGGAGCGCGCCGAGGCGCTCGCGGTGGAGGATCTGGTGCGCTCGCGGATGGTGCACTCGGCGGACGAGCTGCTCTTCACCCGCGCCCGGGAAATCCCCCACGCCTACGTCATCTACGACGAGGCCTATGGGCCGGCCAAGGCGGAGATCCTCCGCTTCCTGGAGCATGCGGACATCCTCCCCGCCGGGCGCTACGGCCAGTGGGAGTACTCCTCCATGGAGGACGCCATCCTCGCGGGAAGGTCCTGCGCCCGACGGCTCAATGATCGAGGCTCAAGGGTTGACGGTGGTTGACGGTCGACGGACCCCCGGGGGCGTGCTACGTCGCTCGGCCGGTCATGGCCCCGTACCTCTCCATCGTCATCCCCGTCTACAACGAGGCATCCATCGTCGCCTCCGCCGCGGCGGAGCTCATGCAGGGTCTGGATGCGCGCGGTTGGGACTACGAAATCATCTTCGCGGAGAATGGCTCGCGCGATGCCACGCCGCGCATCCTCCAGGACATGTGCGAGGAGAACCCGCGGCTGCGCTGGTTCCACTCGGAGCGGCCCAACTATGGCGTGGCGCTCAAGGCGGGCATCCAGCAGGCGCGCGGCACCTACGTCTTCTGCGACGAGATCGACCTGTGCGACCTGAGCTTCTATGACGCCGCCCTGCCCCTGCTGGAGAAGGGGGGCGTGGACATGGTGGTGGGCTCCAAGGCCGCCAAGGGCGCGAGCGATGAGCGGCCCCTGGTGCGCCGGCTCGCCACGCGGGTGCACAACGGACTGTTGCGCGTGGTGCTCGACTTCCAGGGCACGGACACCCATGGCCTGAAGGCCTTCCGGCGCGAGGCGCTCCTGCCCGTGGTGGCGCAGTGCGTGGTGGACATGGACGTGTTCGCCAGCGAGTTCGTCATCCGCGCCTGGCGACAGGGGCTGCGCGTGGTGGAGATCCCCATCAAACTGCACGAGAAGCGCCAGCCCTCCATCCACCTCTTCAAGCGCGTGCCCAACGTGCTCAAGAACGTGGGCAAGCTCGTCTACGTCATCCGCATCCGCGGCACCTGACGCCCTCGTCGTCCCCGAAGTCCCCAGGAGGCACGCACAATGGCGCCGCGGCTCGCATCCATCTCCGTCGATCTGGACTCCCTGCCGCACTACTGCCGCATCCACGGACTGCCCGAGTCGCTGCTGGACGCGCGCGCCCGGAGGCTCGTCTACACCACGGCGGTGCCCCGGTTGCTCGAGCTGCTCGCCCAGGTGGGTGTGCCCGGAACGCTCTTCGCCATTGGCGAGGACGTGGCGGGGGACGCGCTGGCCGCCGGGGTGTTGCGCGAGGCGCGCGCGGCGGGCATGGAGGTGGCCAGTCACAGCTACTCGCATGACTACGCGCTCACGCGCCGCTCGCCCGACGCCATCCGCGAGGACCTGCGGCGCGCGGACGAGGTGCTCGAGGCGGTCACGGGTGTGCGGCCGGAGGGCTTTCGTGCCCCGGGCTACACGCTCAACGCGGCCCTGTACGCGGCGATGGTGGAGCGGGGCTACCGCTATGGCTCCTCGGCGTTTCCCGCCACCCCGTACTACGCGGCGAAGGCGGCGGTGATGGGGGCGCTGGCGGTGCTGCGGCGCCCCTCCCGCGCCGTGCTGGACTCGCCCCGGGTGTTGCTCGCTCCGCGCACGCCCTACTGGCCGGATCCGGCGCGGCCCTACACGCGAGGCGCGGGCGCGGTGCTGGAGTTGCCGATGACGGTGGTGCCCGGCGTGCGCCTTCCCTTCATCGGCACCTTCGTCACCACGCTGCCCCTGCTGGCCGTCGAGGCCGCCTGGCGGGCCTGTCACGAGGACGTCTTCTTCAACCTGGAGCTGCACGCGGTGGACGTGCTGGACGCGGACGATGGCATTCCGCCCGAGCTCGTGCGCCAGCAGCCGGATCTGCGCGTGCCCGCCTCGCGCAAGCTGGAGCGGCTGCGCACGATCTTCCAGTGGCTCCGGGCCGACCGCGATGTGGTGACGCTGCGCGACGCGGCCATCCAGCTCGCTCCCACCGTGTAGCCGCGCCGGACGTCCTCAGGGCACGGGCCTGGCCACCGGGTTCCCCGGGGCCTTGTTCCCGGGGGCGCCCTCGCGTGCCCGCTCCAGCAGCGCGCGCAGCTCGGCGCGGCGCGGCTCGGGGGACAGCGTCAGGGCGCGTTCGAGCAACGGGAGGGCCTCGGTGCCGCGCTTCATGCGCACCAGCAGCTCGCCCAGGTGGGTGAGCGAGGCCGCGATCGCGGGGTGTCCGGGCCGCAGCGCCTTCTGCCGGATGGCCAGCGCGCGCTCGTAGTGCGCCCGGGCCTGGGCATGGCGGCCCATGTCCGCGAGCACCTGGCCCAGCTCGTCGAGGGCCTGGGCCACGTCCGGGTGGTCGGCGCCCAGGGTCTTCTCGCGCAGGGCGATCGCGTGCTCGAGGTGGGTGCTTGCCTCGGGGTAGCGCTGGAGTTTGCGGAGGACCCCCCCCAGGTTGGTCAGGGGCGTGGCCAGGTCGGGATGCTGGGGGCCCAGCAGCTTGCGCCGGAGGGCGAGCGCGCTCTCCTGTATCGCGAGCGCCTCGGAGTAGCGCCCGAGTTCGGTGAGCGCCACACCGAGGTTGGTGAGGGAAGAGGCGACGTCGGGGTGCTCGAGCCCCAGGGACTTCTTGCGGATGGCCAGGGCGTGCTCGTACATGTCCCGGGCCTCCTCGTGGCGGCCGAGTTCCGCGAGCACCGTGCCGAGATTGTTGTAGGACTGCGCGACGAGCGGGTGGTCCTTGCCCTGGGTCTTGCGGCGCAGTTGCAATGCGCGGTCGTACGAGTCGCGCGCCTCCTCGAGCTGGCCGAGCTCCGTGAGCACGATGCCGAGGTTGTTGTACGAGGCGGCCACCAGCGGGTGCTCGGGGCCCAGCGCCTTCTGGCGCAGGGCGAGCGCGCGCTCGTGCTTCTGCCGGGCTTCCTCGTAGCGGCCCATGCGCTGGTACGTGACGGCCTGGGTGTTGAGCGCATCCGCGCGCGTCTCGTCGTCATCCGCGCACTCCACGGCGGACTCCAGCGCCAGCATCAGGCCCATCGCCTCCGGGTAGCGTCCCTGCCTCCAGCCCACCTGCTTCACGAGCATGGTCCACGCCTGGGCCACCAGCTTGAGATCCTTGCTCTTCGCGGCGAGGGGAATGGCCTGGCGCGCCAGGGCCTCGGCGTCCGCGTACTTGCCGACGGTCTCCTTCAGCCTGGCGACCTGGTGATAGGCCTGCGCCTGGAGGTGCGGGTAGTCCACCTGCTCCACCTCCCGCAGCCACTCGGCTCCGGATTCCATCGCCTTGGCATACAGACCCGCCAGCCGCAGCGTCTCCAGCCGCTCCATCTGTGTCTGCAACGCCTCCACCCGGGCGCGCAGCGCGGGATCCTCGGGAGGAGGCACCGTCGCCGACAGCGCCTTGATGTCCGCGCAGGGCTCCAGGGGAGACAGCGACTGCGCCGCGGTCGTGGCCTGGGCCAGTTGCTCCGCGTTCAGGTCGTGCGCCAGCACCTCCGTCGTCAGGACGCGCAACTGTCCGAGCCTGCGCTCCAGACACTCCGCCCCGCGTGCCACCCAGACGGGCGGGGGCTGCTCGGTTGCCAGTGTGGCCATGCACACCTCGCCGCGCTGCTTCACCCACCGGGCCGTGTAGCCATCGAGCAGCTCCGCCACCCGCGTGAAGTTCTCCTCGGCATAGGACAGCCGGGTGTTCAGGAAGGCGCGCCGCACCTGCTTGCGCACGCTGCTGTCCCAGACGCCGTTGAGCTGACGCTCCATGCGGGCGCACCGGGGCCGCCGCTCCGAGTTCATGACCACGCCGCCGACGATCAGCGCCGACAGGGTCGACATCAGGGCGGCCACGGCCAACACGCGCCTGCGCAGCCGGCGCCGCACCTCGGGGTCATCCTCCAGGGCCGTGACGAGGGCCCGCATGGACTCGGGGCGCTGCGCGGGGTCGGCCCGCAGGCCCTGCATCAAGGGGCGCTCCACCCACGCCGGCACCGGCGAGTTCATGGGCGGTGGCCGTGCGCGGCCCTCGCGCTGGTTCTGGATGGACTCGGCCTGGGTGGCGCCCGCGAAGGGGTGCTGTCCGTGGAGCGCCTCGTAGAGGGCCACGCAGAAGGCGAACACGTCACTCCGGGCATCGGCCGCCTCGCCGCGAAGCAACTCGGGCGCCATGTAGCGGGGCGTGCCCAGCAGCGTGCCCTGCATCGTGAGGGGGCTGTCCAGGGCGCCCGGAGGCAGCGAGAGATCCCGGATCGTCTCGGCCGAGGAGGAGGTGGTCTCGGCGCGCGCCAGGCCGAAGTCCGTCACCCGGGCCCGCTCGTCCCGGCCCACCAGGACGTTCTCGGGTTTGAAGTCGCGGTGGACGAGCCCCGCCTCGTGCGCGGCCGCCAGTCCGTGTCCAGCGCCCAGGTACACCGTGAGGATGTCGCGCCAGGAGCGCGGGGCCTGCTCGCACCAGTGCCGCAGCGTCTGCCCCTCCACGCGCTCCATGGCGATGAAGATGGCGCCATCCTCGATGGTTCCGACGTCGTAGACGGCCACCACGTTGGGGTGGGAGAGGCGGGCCATGGCCTGGGCCTCGCGCACCATGCGGGCCTCGAGGTCCTCCTGGGGGTGGATGGCGTCCGTCCCGCGGCGCAGCAGCTTGAGGGCCACGCACCGGTCCAACCGCGCGTCGTACGCGGACACCACCACGCCCATGCTCCCGCGGCCGAGCACCTGGAGCACGGTGTAGCGGTTGGCGAGAATCTGTCCGGCCACCATGGGCAGGGGCTCCATGGGGGGCGAGGCGGGAGGCGGGGCCGTCCGGGGATTCAGGTCGATGACGTCCCGGATGACGGTCCGCACGAGGGTGGCGTCTTCTTCGCACGCGCCCGTGCCCGAATCACCGCCCCCCCGCGGTGGAGCCTCGTCCCTCATGTGCCTGCCTCCCTTCGGCTCCGCGCCGTGATGGGCAGGCACTCATATCCTGGATGGGCGGCGCGTCGACAGGGGACGTTCCTGGATGCCCGGGAAGCGGGCGGGGGAGGCCTGGGTTGGAGACACCCGCCCCGGGGCGAGGCGGGTGGGCCGGGTGCCTCCCGTGGAGGCTCCGGGCTCAGTCGCCGATGAAGCCCTTCAGGGTGTCGATCTGCCGCTGGTGGCTCTGCAACACGGGCGCGGTCCTGCCGAGCAGCAGCGCCAGGGACGTGTCGCCGCGGTAATCATCCAGGCCCTCCGCGACGAGCTCCTTGCCGCGCTCCTGATCCTCGTTCACCTGCTCCAGGAAGGCCTGGTCGAAGTCGGCGCCGCTGCGGCTCGCCAGTTCGTCGCGCCGCTCGACGAACGCGCGCACCTGCTTGTCGACCTTCTTGTCGTAGGCCTTCACTCCCTTGTGCGCGCCCTTCTCCGCGCCTTCCCAACCGGCGCCGCCCGTGGCCGTGTCCTGCGTGTTCAGATCCACCAGGGCCAGCGAGAAGGCCTGGCCCTCGGCCAGCGCGCGCAGATCGTTCAAGTGGTTCTCATGGTCCCGGATGAGCAGCTGGGCGAAGCGCCGCACCTCGGGATGGGACGAGCGCTCCACGGCCAGCCGGCCCAGGGCGATCTGCTCCTGGTCCAGGAGGGCGAGCTGGTCGGCGAAGCGGACCTTCTCGGCGAACGCCTGGCCCACCTTCTCCCCTTGGGTCCGGGCGTACTTCGCCTCGTCGTGGGCACATCCCGCGCCCATTCCCAACGCCACCACCAGACCCACGCCGCACAGCATCCGACTCGTTCGCATTCGCTTCTCCTTGGTTGGAGGGACCTGGGAAAGCTGGGGAGGGGGTCCAGGGCATACAAGCGCTGGAGCAGGCGGGGGGGCGGGCCCCTGTCTTGTTCCGGGGGACGGGGGGGCCTGGGGGCGGCCCCAGCCCGGACACTTCTTCACACGGACGACGCGTGCGACGTCTTCCCCTCCCGGTGCGGAAGGCGATGGTGTAGACACCCCTCCATGCTCGAGCAGCTCGGCGACAAGGTGAAGCAGGGGCTCCGGGAGTGGACGGAGCGCATGGTGGGCCCGGAGCGCAAGGGGCGCTTGAAGGAACTGGCGCGCGGCGACCACGAGTACGGGGTGGATCCCTTCGGATTCAACCTCGACTACAGCCTGTCGGCGCTCGCGCCGCTCGTGTGGCTCTACCGCCACTACCACCGGGTGGAGGTGTCCGGCATCGAGAAGCTGCCCAAGGGTCGCGTGCTGCTCGTGTCCAACCACTCCGGCCAACTGCCCATGGATGGCGCCATGATTGGCGTGTCCCTGATGCTGGAGGCCGATCCCCCGCGCCACGTGCGCAGCATGGTGGAGAAGTGGGTGCCCACGCTGCCCTATGTCTCCACCTTCATGGCCCGGGTGGGGCAGATCGTCGGCACGCCCGAGAACTGCCGCCGCCTGCTGGAGTCCGAGGAGGCCATCCTCGTCTTCCCCGAGGGCACGCGCGGCCTGGGCAAGCTGTGGCCCCAGCGCTACCAGTTGCAGGAGTTCGGCCTGGGCTTCATGCGCCTGGCCCTGGAGACGAACACGCCCATCGTCCCCGTCGCCGTGGTGGGCGCCGAGGAGCAGGCCCCCGCCCTGATGGACTTGAAGCCCGTGGCCCGGCTGCTCGGCTTCCCCTCCTTCCCCGTCACCGTCACCGGCCTGCCCTTGCCGCTGCCCACCAAGTACCGCATCTACTTCGGTGAGCCCCTGCGCTTCACCGGCCGCGCGGACGACGAGGACAGCGAGCTGGACAAGAAGGTCCGCACCGTGAAGACCGCCATCCAGACCATGCTCAACCAGGGACTCAAGGAGCGCCAGGGCGTCTTCTGGTAGGCCGCCCGGCCCCGCGCGCCATGAATCAGGATCCTTCCAAGAGACCGGCCGTCGTCGTCACCGGCATCAGCGGCAACCTGGGCCGGACGCTCGCCAAGTTGCTGCACAAGCACGAGCGCATCATCGGCATCGATCGGCGCCCCTTCGCGGGCCGGCCGAAGGACGTCGAGATGCACCAGCTGGACCTGCGCAAGAAGAAGGCGGAGGACGTCTTCCGCAAGAACGAGATCCGCGCGGTCATCCACATGGGCATCATGCATGACCCGCGCATGAGCGAGGAGGAACACCACTCCTTCAACGTGGTGGGCACCACGCGGCTGCTCGAGTACTGCGCCAAGTACGGCGTGCCCAAGGTGGTGGTGCTCTCCTCGGCCAACGTCTACGGCCCGAGCCCGGACAACTCCAACTTCCTCACCGAGGACGCGCCGCTCATGGCGGCCAGCCGCTTCTCGGGGGTGCGCGACCTCATCGAGGTGGACATGCTCGCGCACAGCTTCTTCTGGAAGCACCCCCACATCCAGACCGTCATCCTGCGGCCCGTGCACATCGTCGGCCCCACCATCAAGAACGCGCCGAGCAACTACCTGCGGCTGCGCCACCCCTGGGTGATGGCGGGGTTCGATCCGATGTTGCAGCTCATCCACGTGGAGGACGTGGCGCGCGCCATGGTGGAGGCCGCCCTGCGCCCCGAGCCCAAGGGCGTCTACAACGTGGTGGGCCCGGGCGAGGTGCCCCTGTCCTCCATCCACCGCGAGCTCCAGCGCGAGCCCATCCCCGTGCCGCACCTGGTGGCCCGTCCCCTGCTCGGGGTGCTCTTCAAGTACCGGCTGGCCAACTTCCCCCCGCCCGAGCTGGATCACATCCAGTTCCTGTGCAACGTGGACGGCGCCCGCTGGCGCCAGGACGTGAGCTGGCAGCCCCAGCACTCCATGCGCGAGACCATCCGCTCCGTCCTCGGGGAGTAGGCGCCACCCCCTGACATGGGTGTCAGGGGGGCTTCACCCTCCGCCCCCTTGGGAATGCGGACACGGATGTCAGGCACCTGTGTTTTTCGTGACTCAGTTGCTCCCCGCTGTCCCGCCCAACCCCTTGAATTTCCAGCGGTGAGGGGCGGACAGAGGCATGGCACCCCGATTGCTCTAGCACCGGGACAAGAAACGCGGTGAGGGCGGGCCCCGAATGCCCCTCACGTCGCGAACCTGGTGAGGAAGTTCCATGGGGGAACTTCCGACGCCCACCGCCTCGGCCGGCCCCGAGACGGTGGGCGTTTTTTTTGCCCGCGCTCAGGGCAGCGCGCCGTCGAAGGGACCCCCGGCCTGCTTCTCCAGCAGCCACTTGCCCTCCCGGTAGACGAACTCCGAGGTCACCTGCTCCTCCTTCACCGACACCGAGGGCAGGCGCGTCCAGCGCAGGCGGCTGGTGACGCGCGCCCGCTGTCCTTCCTCCAGCAGCTCGACGCCCTCGATTTCGTAGTCGGTGACGTCCAGGTCCTTCTCGTCGTTGTTTTCCCGGAGGGCCTTCTCGAAGTCCTTCTGGCGCTCGGGCACGACGTACCGGCTGGCGAAGCGGTAGTCCTTCCAGCGCACCCGTTGGTGGAAGGCATCCACCGTGGGGCTCAGGGTCTCGAGATCAATCTTCTTCTTCGTGTGGGCGCATCCCCCACCCAGGCAGAGCGCGAGGAGCACGGCAAGCAGGCGATTCACCCGAAGGACGCTAGCACCCAATCTCGGGGGGGCGAAACGCACGGGGGCGCGGTGATATGTTCCGCCGCCGCATGGCCAAATCGTTGGTGGAGCGGTACGAGCAACTCCTCGCCCAGGATCCCACGTCGTCGGTCTTCGTGGAGCTGGCCAAGGCATTGATCGCCAAGGGCGAGCATGCTCGGGCCATTACCGTTTGCGAGCAGGGAATCTCCCATCACCCGCAGTCGGTGACGGGGCGCGTGTTGTGGGGCAAGGCCCTCATCTTGATGGGACGCCCCGCGGAGGCGATGGCGCAGTTCGATCAAGCCGTGACGATCGACAAGGAAAACCCGCACGCCTACAACCTCATCTCCGAGGTGTTGTTGCAGCGGGGCCTGTACCGCTCGGCACTGCCCATCCTGCGCAAGGCGCTCGCGCTGCAGCCCAACGACGCCCGCGTGCGCGGGTGGATGGAGCAGGCCCAGGCCGCGCTCGCCGGCGGTCCCGCCCCGGCCTTTGGTGACCTGGGTGCCCTGGACGTTCCGGCGGAGGAGCCCGCCGCCGAGCAGCCCGCCGCCGCCACGGACACGGCGTCCGAGGAGAAGACCGAGCTCGTCGCGATCGCCGACGCGTCCGCGCCCGCCGCCGAGGTGGGGGCCACCCCCGCGCCGGAGATGCCGCTGCTGGAGCTGGCGGCCGATGACGAGGCGAGTGCCCCCCGGCCCGCGTCTCCGCCCCCGCCCCCGGAGGAGGCGCTCGTCCCCGGGACCATCGAGCTGCAACTGCCCTTCGACGAGGAGGCACCGCTCGTCGCGGACGAGGAGCCACCGGCCGTCGCGGCGGAGGCGGCTCCGAGCGGCGACGCGGACGAGGAGCCCGCCGTGGAGGCCGCCACCCTCGAGGAAGAAGGCGGATTGCTCGCGGACCTGCCCCCGCTGGCGCCGCCCCCGCTCATGCCCCCCGAGCCCGAGGCCGAGGCCGAGGCCCCCACCGAGGAGCCGGCCCCTGTCGGCGCGCGCTCGGGTGACACGGGCTCGCGGCGGGGCCTGCTCGAGGGACTGCCCGAGGTGGCCGCGGTCAAGCCCCGCGTGCCCGCGCCGGCCGCGGCTCCGGCGCCCAAGGCCGCCGTCCCGGACATGGCGGCCCAGGTCGCCGCCTACGAGAAGGAGCTGCGCGCGAAGCTGCTGCCCCAGGTCTCGGGCCCGTGGATCTCCGCGCGCGCGCTCAAGGGGATCGCCGCGGTGGGCGTGGTGGTGTTGGCGCTCGGCGTGTTGCTCGTCGTCCGGGCCAAGCAGGGAGGCCAGGCGCTCATCGCCGCGTTGGATCGCACCGCGCTCCTGCTGCAGAAGGACACGGAGAGCTCGCGCCGGGACGCGCTCAAGCTGCTGTCCCAGGTGACCTCGCTGGAGTCGGACAACACCCGCGCCTGGGCCCTGTCGGCCGAGGCCCATGCGCTGCGCCATGCCGAGAACGGCGATGCACAGGCGCGCGCCGAGGCGCTCGCCGCGATCGATCGCCCCGGCGTGCGCGCCGAGCAGCCGGCGCTCGCCCTCGTCGTGGACGCGCTGGTGGCGGATGCGAAGAGCCGGGACTCCGCCAACCGGGCGCTGCTGAGCGCCAACGTGCAGAGCTCGGAGATCGAGGCCCTGGCCGCCGAGGCGCTGCTGGCGCGTGGCCAGTCGAAGGAAGCGCTGGAGCGCCTCTCGCGCTCGCTCAAGCTGTCGCCCCGCAACGTGCGCGCCCTGGTGACGCTCGGTGAGTACTACCGGGACGCGGAGGATCCGGTGAATGCCCTGCGTCTGTTCTCCGCCGCCACGAAGCTCGCCCCGGATCACCCCGTGGCGCGGCTGGGCGTCGCGGAGAGCCAGTGGGTGCTCGGGCAGGATCTGGAGCAGGCACTGGCGGACGTGCAGGCGCTGGCCGACGACGGCACCGTGCCGGCCTCCGAGAAGGATCGCCTGCGGCTGGTGCGCGGCCGGTTGATGACGGAGCGCGGCAAGGCCCGGGACGCGCGGACCCTGCTCGCCGAGGGCACCCAGGGGCCGCTCGCGCGCGACCTCCTGGTGGCGCTGGGCGAGGCGAACCGGGCGTCCGGGGACATGGTCGCGGCGCAGAACTCCTTCGAGCAGGCCCTGAAGCTGTCGCCCGACAGCGAGGCCGCGAAGGTGGGCCTGGGCCGGACGCTGCTGGACCGGGATCGCGAGCGCGAGGTGCTCACCCGGGTGGAGGGCGAGGGCCGTCACGTGGCGCTGGTGCGGGCCGCGGCGTACACGAAGCTGGGCGACTGGAAGCGCTCCCGCCTGGAGCTGGCGCGCACGCGCGTGGAGTCGCGCTATCCCGCCGAGGCCATCGTCTACATGGCCCGCGCGGATGCCGCCGAGGGGGAGCGGGACCGGGCGCAGGTGGCGCTGGAGAAGACGCTCGCGGCGGCCAAACGCGAGCGCGCCGGGGTGCGCACGGCACTGGCGTTGATGCAGTGGCAGGACAAGGCCCCGGACAAGGCGGGTGGCCTGTTGGAGACGGCCATGGCGGAGGACGCGCGCAATTACGAGGCCGCGTGCGCGCTGGGCCGGCTGCGCCTGTCCCAGGGTCTGCCGGACGTGGCGCTCAAGCCGTTGAATCAGGCGCTGGAGCGCAATGCCTCCCACGGTGAGGCGCGCGAGGCGCTCGGCCGTTCGCTGCTGTTCCTGGGCAAGCCTTCCGAGGCGCTCCAGCAGTTCGACACGTGGCGGCTCGACAACCCGGAGGCCGCGGGGGCCCACAAGGGCGCCGCGATGGCGCTCTACCACACGGGGAAGACGAAGGACGCCGAGGCCTCCTCGGCACGCGCGGTGAAACTGGCGTCGGGCGATCCGGAGGCCCACCGCGTGCGCGCGGACATCCTCTTCTCCCTGGGCGACACCAAGGGCGGCTTCGGCGCCCTGGAGAGCGCCAACAAGCTGGACAGCAAGGCGCCGGAGACCTTCTGCGCCATCGCCTCCGCCTTCCTGCGCCAGGGCCTGGAGGACAACGCCGACAAGGCCTTCGAGGCGGCGCGGCGCGAGGGGCCCGACACCGTGTGTGGCCAGATTGGCGAGCACTGGGTGAAGGACTCGGGAGGGCGCACGGCGGCCAGGGCGCTGCAGGAGATCACGAAGAAGGCGCTCACGCCCTGGGACAAGGCGTTCGCCCAGTCGGCCATGGCGCGGGTGCTGCTGTCCGCCGGTGCCACCAAGGAGGCGCGCGAGGCGGCGAACGAAGCGGTGCGGTTGGAGCCCTTCTCCGGACGTGCCCACCTCGTCCTGGGTCAGGTGGCGCTCAAGCAGCGCGAGGAGGCCGTGGCGCTCCAGGAGCTGTCGCGCGCGGTGGAACTGGAGCCCGCGGATGGTCCGGCGTGGCTGTCCCTGGGTGATGCGCTCGCGCGTCAATCCGCGGAGACGCCGCGCGCCATCCAGGCCTATCAGACGTTCTTGAAGCTCGCGTCGGCCTCGCCCGAGGCGGGTCGGGTGCGCAAGGCCCTTCCGGTCCTCATTCGCCGCAACAAGACGGGAGGCCGTTAGGTGGGGACCTCGTCGACTCCTCAGCCGTTGCCGCTCATGCGCATCATGAGTGGCAACGCCTTCCTGCTGTCCATCCTCTACCTGCTGGTGGGGATCGGGGTGGAAGCGGCGCGGCGGCTGCGGCCCTCGTCTTTCGTCATGCGGCTGTCCCTGTCGCTCGACTCGCTGCCGGCCCGGGTGCTGGAAGTGGTGGGGCTGATGGAGCCGCTGCGTGAGGCCTACTTCGCTGGCCGCATCACCGAGGCCGTGCTGCGCCTCGTCTTCAGCGCCACCACCGTCGGCATCATCTTCCTGCTCGCCGTGGGCGTGGGGTTGTTCATGGGGACGCTGCGCGGCTTCCTGCTGCGCCAGGCCGCCCGGCGCTAGTCGTCGAGGTGAGGCGCGGCCTCCGGCGGGCTCACCCGCCGAGTGCCACCGGGACGGCCTCCTCCTGGGGCTCCACGAGTGATTTCTTCTCCCAGGCGCGGCTCTTCCAGCGCAACCAGAAGATGGTGCCGCGCGTCCACTCGTCCGCCGCGATGGCCAGCCAGATGCCGGGCAGTCCCCATTGCAGGCGGAAGACGAGCAGATAGCCCAGCGGCAGGCTCATGCAGACCATGGAGACGAAGGCCATGTAGACGGCGAACTGCGCGTCGCCCGCGGCGCGCAGGGCGTTGACCAGGACGAGGTTGAAGGAGCGTCCGGACTCCAGCAGCAGGCTCAGCAGGAGGACCCGCGAGGTGAGCTGGAGGATGTCCACGTTGGCCGTGAACAGGCCCACGATTGGCTGGCGCAGCAGGATGACGAACAGGTCCACCAGGACGGTGAGCGTCACGGCCCACTTCAAGCTCTCCAGGGCGCGCCGGTAGGCCTCGTCCGGCCGGTGGGCCCCCACCAGTCGCCCCACCAGGATGGAGGTCCCCATGCCAATGGCCAGGCTGAACAGGAAGACGTACTGGGAGACGGCCATCGCGTACTGCCGGGATGCCAGGGCCGCGGGCCCGAGGAACGTGACGAAGTACAGGAACACCGTCTGGCAGGAGTGGTAGGTGAGCTGCTCGATGCCGGCGGGCACGCCCACCTTGAGGATCTTGCGGCTGTACTCGCGCGAGAACGTCACGTAGTCGCGCGCCACCATCCGCACGTCCATCACCCGGTAGAGCATCCACAGGAAGACGACGAGCGCGGTGGCGCGGCTCACCCCCGTGGACACCGCCGCTCCCGTCACTCCCCACGCCGGCAGTCCGAAGTGGCCGAAGATGAGCGCGTAGTTGCACACCACGTGCAGCACGTTCATGCCCAGCGACACGTACATGGATTGCCGCGTGAAGCCGTAGGTGCGGATGAGGGCGGAGACGACGTTGATGAGGGCCTGCAGGAAGATGAATCCGCCCGCGATGCGGATGTAATCCCGCGCGTGGGCCAACACCGGGCCCTGCAGGTTCATGTGCGTCAGGATGAAGTCGCCGAGCGACAGCAGCGCCGCGCTCACCACGAGTCCGAGCATCAGGTTCATGGTGATGGCCAGGGCGGCGATGCGGGCGGCCTCGGCGCTCCTGCGCGCCCCGAGGTACTGCGCCACGACGATGGAGGCGCCGTGGCTGACCACGTTCATGATGAGGATGCACAGGGCGATGTACTGATTGACCACGCCCACCGCGGAGACGGCATCGTCCGAGACGCCGCTGAGCATGAGCGTGTCCGACGTGCCCATCAGCATGAACAGCATCAGTTCCAGGAAGATGGGCCAGGTCAGGCGGAACAGTCCCAGCGCCGGCGCCGGCGGGGCTTCCGTTCGAGGCGGTGCGTCCATGTCCTGGCGTGTCGCACGCCTCGCGAGGGCTGTCGAGCGTCGGCCGGACGCTCGCTCAGCGGCTCATGGGCCGGCATGCCGCTGATGCGGCAATTTTCCGTTGTGGCTCCCGGGCCAATCCAAGACAGCGGCCGGCCCAGGGGGCTGAGCGAAAGACAACAAAAGCAGCGCGGGCGGCGGGGACGTGTCGTCGCCAGGGGTAGGGATAAAAACGGGACTAAACCCGAAAAAATGAGCGAACCGCTCAATACGGATTGTCGTGACCATGTCTGGCACGGCGAGGCGGACACTCGGGTGCCGTCTCGTGGCCCTCGAAAATTCATCTCTCAAGGAGAAGCTGACTATGTGGCGACAGGGACTGCGTGGTTTTGCGAAGACTTTCTTGTCCGCGGCGGCGGTGGTCTCGTCGTTGGGGATGGGACTTGCCGCGCAAGACGCGGCCGCGGCGTGTCGAGGCAACTGGGCCGAGGGAACGGCCTACAACGTCGGTGACGGGGTGAGCTACAACGGCGGCAAGTACTCGGCGCTCGTTTCGCATACCGCCTGCGTGGGTTGCGGCTGGAACCCCGTCGCGGCACCGTCGCTGTGGAAGACGGGCGGCGATTGCGGCACTACCACCCCGCCGCCCACGGATCCCCCTCCCCCCACGGGCTCGGGCATCGCCGCCATCCTGAGCGAGTCCACGTTCAACTCGATGTTCCCCGGCCGCGGCCCCTTCTACACCTACTCGGCCCTGGTGGCCGCGGCGAACACCTTCCCCGGCTTCGCCACCACGGGTGACATCACCGCGCGCAAGCGCGAGGTGGCCGCCTTCCTCGCCAACATCGCCCACGAGACCGGTGGCCTCGTGTACGTCGAGGAGATCAACAAGAGCGTCATGTGCGACACCAGCTGGGGCCCTCCGGGCTGCGGCTGCGCGCCGGGCAAGATGTACTACGGCCGTGGCCCCATCCAGTTGTCGTGGAACGGCAACTACTGCGCCGCGGGCAACGCGCTCGGCGTGGACCTCAAGAACGACCCCGACCGGGTCGCGCGCGATGCCACCATCGCCTGGCGCACCGGCTTCTGGTTCTGGATGACCCAGGCGGGCGCGGGCTCCCGGCCGGCGCATGACTCCATCGTCAACGGCTACGGCTTCGGCCAGACCATCATGAGCATCAACGGCGCCCTCGAGTGCTATGGCCGCAACCCCGGCCAGGTGCAGAGCCGCGTGAACAACTACCTGAACTTCACGAGCAAGCTCGGCGTGGACCCCGGCGGCAACACCGGCTGCTGAGCCACCCGGCTCGAGGGGCGGAACCCGGGGGTTCGGGTTCCGCTCCTCCTCACCAGGGAGTTACATCGGGGGGCGTGCCTTGCGCACGCTCTCGCGCGCCTCCAGGCGGGCCACCCAGGCCTTCACGTGGGGGAAGGGCTCCAGCTCCAGTCCCATGGGGCCGCGCAGCATCAGGTTGGTGACGAGCGAGAAGTCCGCGATCGTGAGCGAGCCGCAGAGGAACTCGCGCTGGGCGAGCACCCCCTCCAGGATGCCGAGATCCCTGCGGACCTTCTCCAGGCCGGCCACGTACTTCGCCTCGTCCTTCTCCCGGCCCAGCATCTTCGCGTAGACGGTCTCCATCAGCACCTCCGTGGTGGACGGCCCCAGGGTGGTGGCCTGCCACTGCAGCCACTGCTGCACCTGGGCGATGCCCCGGGCGTCCGTGGGCATCAGTCCACTGCCGGGCTTGAGGGCCGCCAGGTAACAGAGGATGGCGTTGGACTCCCAGACACAGTAGCCGTCGTCCTCCTCCAGGACGGGCACCTTGCCGTTGGGGTTCTTGGCGAGGAACGCGGGCGACTTGTGCTCGCCCTTCATCAGGTCCAGGGGCGCCAGGGTGACGGGCAGGCCGAGCTCGTGCACGACGGCGAGCACCTTGTAGGCGGCGGTGGAAAGCGGTGGGGCGTACAGCTTCATCGGGGTGGACTCCAGTGTCGGGGGTGAAACGGGGCGCACCCTAGCGGAAGTTTGAATTTGATTTGCCACCTCGACAGGTCGGGGTCCGCCCATGGACCCCGCGCGTCTGGCGCCTACGGGGGTCCGCGCCTCCGGGGGCGGGCGCCTCTCGCGTCAGGGGGCGGGCCGCGTGGAGTGCGCATAGAGCCACCGGTAGAGCAGCTTCGTCAGGCGCGGCATGAGCACCCACGTCAGCATCGCCACGGGCAGGGCCGTCGAAAGCGACACCCTCACCAGGTAGGGCAGCTGCGTGGGCATGATGAGTCCCAGCAGCAGGGCCTGGGGAAGCAGCGCGAGCCAGGTCACCAGTGCCATCTTCCACCTGGGGGGCGGCAGCTGGGGCGAGGGCCGTCCCGGAATGGTGAACCACGTCTCCAGGCCGCTCTGGACGAGGGCCTGTCCCGGAGCGGTGGCGTGCGTGTCTCCCCGGCCCAGCAACTCCACCGTCTCCGGTGACGAGCGCCACCGCTCGAGCTCCGCCTGGTTCGCGAAGCGCAAGAGGATGAAGTAGTCGTCCTCTCCCGCCATGAACACACTCGAGCCCTGATGGTGGGGTGAGCGGGCCGCCGCCGCCATCAACTCCTTGACCCACTGGGAGAAGGCGTGCCGCGCGCCGGGCTTGACGCGTCTCTCCATCACGATCTTCACGGGCTCCCCGTCGCCCTCGCGGACCATCACCTCGTTCATGAGTCTCTCCTTCACGTGGGGCCCGTCAGAAGACGAAGCAGTCACAGCCGCTGTTCCATGACCCGAAGGGGCCGGCCGGCGCATGAGGATGCACGTGAGGAGGCTGATGCACGCATCCCGCGGGATGGAGCGGGGAGGCGCCCGCGCCCTGTGCGCCTCCGGGCAGGGACACGGGAGACCAATCCGGGCTCGCGGGGGGCAGGGGCGGTGCGAGGGGGCCGAAAGGGCCCGTGCCATGGACGACCTTGCCGTCCACGAGCGTCAGGACCGACTCGAGGTGCTTGAGCTGCTCCTCCGGCACCGAGAAGTAGTCGGCGGAGAGCACCGCGAGATCCGCCAGCATCCCCTCGGCGATGATGCCCTTGTCCCGCTCCTCGCCGGAGAACCAGGCGCTTCCGGTGGTATACAGCCGCAAGGCTTCCTCCCGGCTCATGCGGTTGGCAGCGGGGTAGAGCGCGGTGCCTCCCACGGTCTTGCCGGTGATGAGCCAGTACAGCGAGACCCAGGGGTTGTAGCTGGAGACCCGGGTGGCGTCGGTTCCCGCGCCGACGGGAATGCCCAGCTCGAGCATCCGCCGGATGGGGGGTGAATGGGCCGCGGCGTCCGCGCCATAACGCGCGATGAAGTGCTCGCCCTGGAAGGACATCCGGTTCTGGATGGCGATGCCCCCTCCGAGCGCCCGCGTGCGCTCGAGGTTGCGCGGCGAGATGGTCTCCGCGTGATCGAACCACCACTTGAGGCCCTGGAAGGGCACCTCCCGGTCCACCCGCTCGAAGACGTCCAGGAAGCGCGAGATGGACTCGTCATAGGTGGCGTGCAACCGGAAGGGCCAGCGGCTCCGGACCAGGTGGTGCACCACCGCCTCGAGCTCTCCCTCGAGCGAGGCGGGCAGATCCGGCCTCGGCTCGAGGAAGTCCTCGAAGTCCGCGGCCGAGAAGACCAGCATCTCTCCGGCGCCATTGAGCCGGTAGAAGGCATCTCCCTGGCCCGGCCGCACCGTGGCCGTCCACTTGCGGAAGTCCTCCAGTTCCTGGGCGGGGTGCTGCGTGAAGAGGTTGTAGGCGATCCGCACGGTGAGCTGCCCGCGTGCGTGCAACTCCTCGATCACCTTGTAGTCCTCTGGATAGTTCTGGAAGCCGCCCCCCGCGTCGATGACACTCGTCAGCCCGAGCCGGTTGAGCTCGCGCATGAAGTGGCGGCTCGAATTGAGCTGATCCTCGTAGGCCAGCTTGGGCCCCTTGGCGAGCGTCGAATAGAGGATGGAGGCATTGGGCCTGGCGATGAGCAGTCCCGTGGGATTGCCCTGCTTGTCCCGCTGGATCTCACCGCCGGGGGGATTGGGAGTATCCCGGGTATAGCCCACCGCCCGGAGCGCGGCCCCATTCAACAGCGCGAGGCCATACAGATACAGGATGAAGACCGGCGTCTCGGGCGCCGCGGCGTTGATCTCCTCGAGCGTGGGCAGCCGCCGCTCGGCGAACTGGAACTCGTTCCACCCGCCCACCACGCGCACCCACTGGGGCGGCGGTGTCCGCTGGGCCTGTGCACGCAGCTTGCGCAACGCGTCCGCCAGGGAGGGGACCCCGTCCCAGCGAAGCTCCAGGTTGTAATTCAGCCCGCCCCGGATGGTGTGGATGTGCGAGTCGATGAGGCCGGGGATGACGGTGCGGCCGCCCAGGTCGATGACCCGCGTGGCCGGCCCCCGCCAGGCCATGATGTCCTTTTCGCTTCCGACGGCGCCGAAGCGGCCGTCCTGGATGGCCACCGCGTCCGCGCTCGTCTTCTGGTGTGCGTTCCCCGTCGCGATACGACCATTCTTGAGGATGAGATCCGCGGTGGCCATGGCGTTTGTCTGGCTCCTTCGTGGGGGAATTATGTCCGGTGCGATGAAGGGAGAATCCGCATTGTATTCATGCTTCCCATCAATGGACGAGATGGACGGAGAGTCCATGTACTTCCCACTGGACAGTGAACACCTTCTCCAACACCTTGAGGGAATTCAACGGGGAACAGGTGATTCCCGATAACAGTCAGGAGAAAGTCATGCGTCTCATGATGAAGCAGGGGTGGCTCGCCCTCGGAGTGGTCCTCTCGCTCGGCATGCCATTTCAGGGGCTCGCCGGTGATGCGAAGACACCCGAGAAGACCTTCGATGCGCCGATGGGTCTCAAGTTGTCTGTCAAGCAGATCGGTCCGGTCACCCAGGTCACCGATCTGCAGATCCTCTGTGTGCTGAAGCATGATCCCGCGGGGGACCAGTACATCGAGGCGATGCAGGACTTCAATGCCAAGCAGGGCGGGCTGCTCTCGTCGCTGCGCGAGCGGGGCGAGTTCGTGGGGGAGTTGGGCGAGACCTTCCTCTACACGCCGCCGCCGCGTTCCATCACGCCGAAGCGGGTGCTGCTGATTGGCGTGGGGGAGGCCAAGGACGTGTCGTTGGACAAGCTGCGCTTGGTGGGACGGATCGCGCTGCGCGAGGCCGTGCGCCTGGGGGCGAAGAATGTCTCGTTCGCGCCCACGCTGCGCGACCAGGGGAGCACCGTCATCGACGTGGGCGAGGGGGACGCGGCCGTGGTGGAGCAGATGCTGTTGGCCTACGACACGGAAAAGCGATTGCAGCAGCAGGGCCTGGCGCCCAAGTTCAACCTCTCGTCCTGGGTCATCGAGGCGGGTCCAAAGTATTTCGAGGGGGTCACCACTCACGTGGAGGATGCCGTCAAGGCCGCCAACGAACAGATCAAGCAGCGCGTGGACAAGCCGTACGTGAGCGCGACCCCGGCCCCCGCGCGGTAGCGGAGGGTCACCTCGTCCCCCTCCCTCCAGGGCGAGGGCGGGTGGCGGAGTGTTGTCGGGTACGCAGGAGGCGCCTTCGCCGATGCCCGGGAGGCCCGGGACTCGCGGCCTCCTCGGCGAGGCCTCCCCGGGCCTGCCTCGGCTCGATCCAACATCCAGTGTTCCCCCTCGTACTGGCGGCGTGTCCCATACTGGACCGTCGCCTGGTACGAAGGAGTCACCCGCGCGGTTGCTTCACCCGGATTCAATTACAAACCAGGAAAGCCAGACGGAAATCCTGTCCTCCCAAGCGCCTCCCGGGTCGGCTCCACCCCAGCCGACGTGGTTGACCCGGACTTCCCACCGGGCGGGAAGCCTGTCACGCTTGCCTACCAAGATTGGCCACACAGCCCCTGGTGGCGTGGACCCGGAGAGGAGTTCGGCATGTCTGAGTATTCAGGAATTCACGGCATGTGGAGCGAGAATGAGGGCACCCGGGTCCGAGCGGCGTGGACGCCCCGGCGGCGACCGGCTCCCCTCGAGGCTTACTCGGCCTTCCGGGCCGCCTATGGCCGGTTGCGGCACCTGGCCGACACTGTCCAGGGGCCGGCGGTGCTCGGGGTGGCGGTGGACGGCCGCGGGTACGTGGTCGAGGCGGTGATTGTCGAGCCCGGCCACTCGTTGCTCATCGGCCGACACACCGGTTGTGGGCTCCGGCTCCCGTCCGACACCGTCTCGTTGCGCCAGCTCGCGTTGTACGCGCAGTCCGGCGCTCCGGGCGCCGCGCCGGACATCCGGCTGTGGGATCTCAACACCGAGCAACTCTTCCTCACCGAGGACGGCGAGCCCAACGCGGCGGTCATCGCCCAGGGCCTGCTCTACGCCGCGGTGGAGGAGTACGCGCTCCTGTTCCTCCCCACCCGTGGGCCCTCCACCTGGTCCTGGCCGGAGCGGGCCGAGGAGGCCTGGGAGGCGCTCCCGCCGCGCCACTTCATCGATCAGCGGGCCCCGTCCTCCGACCGCCGTCGGCATTCGCGCCACCTCCGGCTGGACGGCCAGGAGTACCACACGAACGTCACCCGGCTGGGTCCGCTGATGCTCCTGAGCGGGCACGAGCGGCCCGAGGCCGCCTGGGGCTCGCTGCGGCTGGTGGGCGCGGAGCGCGAGGAGGAGCACCACATCTCCCTGGCGCGCCTGGAGCAGGGCGTGTTGCTGGGCCGCTACGAGCGCTGCGGCGTCGTGCTGGCGCAGGAGTGCCTGGGCCTCTCGCGCGTGCACCTGCTCCTGGTCCGGATGGGCGGGGAGGTGCTGGCCATCGACACCGCCAGCACCAACGGGACCTGGCGCGGTCCCGTCGAGGTCCAGACGACCGCGCTGGAGGACTCGGACAGCCTCGAGCTGGGCGAGTCCCTCGTCCTCCATTGGCGCCGCCTGCCCCGGCGCTCCAGCACCTTGGGTTGACGCTCGAGGGAGCTTGCCCGGCGTCTGGGTGGTTCAGTCCCAGGGCGGAGGTCACTGGCAGGGATTAGACTCCGCCAATGAACTTCAGCCCATCCAGCCGGTCGTCTGTCGTCGTGGCGGAGCTCGGGCCCACGAATACGGGGAAGACCCACCGCGCCATCGAGCGCATGCTCGAGCACGACTCGGGCATCATCGGGCTGCCACTTCGCCTGCTCGCTCGTGAGGTCTACGACCGGGTGACCGCTCGAGTGGGTGAGGGGCGGGTCGCGTTGATGACGGGGGAGGAGAAGCGCCTGCCCCCTCGCCCCGACTACTGGATCTGCACGGTCGAGGCGATGCCGCTTGATCGATCCGTCGACTTCCTCGCCGTGGATGAAATCCAGCTCGCCGCCCACCGGGAGCGCGGGCACGTCTTCACGGATCGGCTGCTCCATGCGCGGGGGCTCCGGGAGACCTGGTTCCTCGGCGCGGACACGATGCGGCCCATGGTCCAGGCGCTCATCCCCCAGGCCTCGGTGAAGCGCGCCACCCGCCTGTCCCAGCTTCGCTACTCCGGGAGCCACTCCCTCAAGAGCCTTCCTCCGCGCTCGGCCGTGGTCGCGTTCTCCGCGGACCGCGTGTACGAGCTCGCCGAGTCGCTGCGCCGCCTCCGGGGCGGGGTCGCCGTGGTGCTGGGCGCGCTCTCCCCGAGGACGCGCAATGCCCAGGTGGCGATGTACCAGGCCGGCGAGGTGCAGTACCTCGTGGCCACCGATGCCATCGGCATGGGCCTCAACCTCGACCTCAACCACGTGTCCTTCGCGGCGCTCTCCAAGTACGACGGCGCCGAGCAGCGCGACCTCTTCCCGGACGAGCTGGCGCAGATCGCGGGCCGCGCGGGGCGGCACCTGAATGACGGGAGCTTCGGAATGCTGAACACGCTGCCCGAGCTGCCGCCTCGGGTGGTCTCGGCCATCGAATCCCACCGGTTCCCCGCGGTCCGCAGTCTCATCTGGCGCAATTCCTCGCTCGATTTCTCGAGCCCGGAGTCCCTGCTCGATTCGTTGTCGCGAGCCCCGCGCCACGCCGCCTTCATCCGCGTGGAGCGCGCGGACGACTTCGATGCGCTCAAGGAACTCTCGCACGTTCCCGCCATTCGCGAGGTGGCCACCGACCGGGCCTCGGTCGAGTTGCTGTGGCAGGTCTGCCAGATTCCAGACTTCCGCAAGGGGCTCTTCGGTCAGCACGTCGCGCTGCTGCGAGAGACCTTCCTTCAGCTCTCCGAGGGGGACGGGAGGCTGGAGCAGGCCTGGCTGGCCCGGCAGGTCTCTCCGCTCGATGACGTGTCCGGAGACATCCACACCCTGATGGACCGGCTGGCCGCCATCCGCATCTGGACATACATCAGCCATCGCTCGAGCTGGCTCCACGACGCGGAGCACTGGCAGGAGCGCACCCGCCGCATCGAGGACGCCTTGGGGGACGCCCTGCACGAGCGGCTCGTGGAGCGCTTCGTGCAGCGGGCCGCGCGCCGGAGCACACGCCGCTTCGTGAGAGCCGCCGCGTCCCCCGCCGCCGGGTCGGACAGCCCCTTCGCCAGGTTGGGGCTCCTGCTGGGGGAGGTGCCCGGCGCGGACGGCGCGGTGACCGAGGAGCAGTTCGTCCAGCGGGTGGTCGACGCGACGCATGAAGACTTCCAGGTGGACGCGTCCGGAAGCATCTCGTTCGATGAGCAGCCGCTGGCCCGCCTGGTGCGTGGCAAGGACCGGCGCTCCCCGCAGATCGCGCTCGCGGAGCCGGAGGTCTGGACCGCGGGCGCGCGGCGGCGGCTCGAGCGCCGTCTGGTGGCGCTGGCGAGGGATCTCGTCACCGAGGCCATGGGAGGCTTTCCCGCCGAATCCCTCGCCGGAGCGGATCGCTCCGCGGAGACGCGGGGCCTGGCCTACCGGCTGGCCGAGGGGCTCGGAGTGACTTCCCTGGGAGAGGCGCGCGAGCAGTGGCGGCTGCTGGACGAGGAGTCCCGCGAGCGCTTGAAGACGTTGGGCGTGCGCGAGGGCCAGCGCTACCTCTACGTCGCCGAGGCGCTCTCACCCCATGCGCTCGCGCGGCGCTGCATGCTGACGGCGCTGTTCCAGCAGGCTCCTTCCCCCAAGGGTGTTCCGCGAGAACCCGCTCTTGGGATCGCGGAGCTGGGCGGCCAGAGCGCGCGAGCCTTCGGCTACGAGATGCTCGGGAGCGTGGCGTTGAGGATCGACGTCGTCGAGCGGCTCAGCGAGGCGCTGCGCCACCCGCAGGGCGCCCGGCAGGCGCACACGCTCCTGCAGGAGCTGCGGCTGGAGAACGGTGTTCGCGCGCGGGTTCTGCGAGAGCTCGGAGGCCGGTCCGGGGGTGCTCCGGTGAAGCGGCGGCGGCGGCGGCGGGGCGGCGGCAAGAGTGGCGCGCATGGGCCACCGGCTCACGCGGGCGCACACCCGCAGCCGCGGAGAAGCCGGGCCGGGGAGGGGAGTGTCCAGGGGGGAGCGCCCAAGCCCGAGTGAAGGGAGCGGATGGGGAACTCAGTGAGCGCGCGCGAAGTACCGTGCCAATCGGCGATGCCGATGCGCGAAGAACGCCGCCACCACGCGCGCCAGGAGGGGCTGTGCCCATAGCAGCCCCCATCGCGGCACGAACGTGATCCGATCCGTGAGCTCGGTCGAGCCGCCCCGAGCAACGAGGCAGCGCTCGTGCTCCCAGCGCCGCATGCTCGCCATGGTCGACTTCTCGTGGAAGCGATGGCCCGGCTCCAACTCGGCGATGGTCAAGTGATCGTAGTCGAAGGGGAGTACGCCGAAGAGTCGCAACCACGCGCGGCCAAGCGGCACTCCCACGGGGAGGGTATCGAGGTGCAGCACGCCGACCCCGCGCGGAGCGCTCATCGTGAGCCATGGTCGCATCTCGTCGTTGATTCCCTCGGGACTCGCGATGCGCTCCCATACGGACCGAAGGGGCGCGTCGATCGTGCTCGTCCGCTCGAAAAACGTGGCCAGTTCATCCATACGTGTTCGTGAATCCCCAGTGTCACATCCGGTTACTCTGCCGGTCAGCGAATCCCGGTGCCCAGGCTGGGGCAGACAATCCAGTCTCCTCAACCGAGCCGGGGCGGTGAACGGCTACGACACGAGAAGCATGAACGCAAGCTACTCTTCGAGCTCCGGCGGTGGAATCCAGCAGACGTCTGGCTCCCTGTCCGAGATATCGATGATATGGAGGCGCGGTTCCTCCTTGAGTACCAGATGTCGGGCCTCCGCAAAATTGCGCGTACTACCACATCTCACCTTGATGACCCTTACCCTGGCGTGGAGGTTGGAGTCACGGCTTGTCGAGCCATTCTGTCCGCCCGCGTGAGGTGCACCTTCAATGACCCATGCCAGATGACGCATTTCACGGAGCATTTGACCGGCAAGATACGCGGTGCTCGGTCCATCAGGATTGTATCTGGGCCTCGATGCGGCTTCGATGAGCAGCTCTACAACGACCTCTGGAGTCAATTTTTGCCATACTCGCGTCAGTAGGCTGTCAGGCCTGTCCTGATATTGCAGGCTCCATGTTCCATTGCCCACCAGGTAGTCTTTGTCTTTAGTGTCTTTGTCTTCGAGTTTCCCATTTTTGTGGTTTTGGATGATGATGCCTTTGGTCGATGAATTGAACATCGCATCCCCATGCGCATTCTTGAGAGGAAAGCAGAAACGGACGAAACCCATTGACAGAAACCACCTGATTCAGGCTGCCTCGGCCGCGGCATGTGTACAAGGAGCCAGTGCGTTTTAACCCCGATGTTGTTCGAAATTGTGCGGAACGCTAGGGCGAGTGGGAGGGTTGTTGAGAATGAGGGCTGGTGCGGATGCGCCGAGGAGGGCGTAATAGCTCGCCGAGCCCTGTCTGGACGAGGCCGAGGAGGAGCCAGTGAGCCCACGAGGAGAGGCGTAGCGGCGTCAGTCGATGCTGGAGGAGAGCGTGACGGTGCCGGGATTGTCGATAGCTGCGAGCGCGGCGCGCAGCAGCTATCGCCCCGGATCAACAACGCGCTAACGGTGCTTCGCAAGATGCTGTCCCTGGCACAGGAGCACGGGAGCATCGCTCATGTTCCCCGGGTCAAGCTGTTCAAGGCTGCCAAGGCAGCGTTTGACTTTCCTCACCTTTGAGGAAGCCGAACGGGTTGTTGCCGCCGCTGCGCCTGACTGGCGGCTGGTTGTCAGCAGGCGCACTCGTCGCCGACACGTAGACGTTGCGCTTGCCATCCCGGACCACCCGGGCGAGGTAGGCCGCCGCCGCACGGGGCAGCGGCGCTTCCGGGGCGGCCTGCGCCGCGCCTTCCGCGAAGGCAGCGGCCTCGGCGTAGTGCTCATCGGCGAAAGCCAGCGGTGCCAGGTAGAGGAGACTCTCTGGAGAGCCCTCCAACATGGTGTTCGAGCTTCATGGAGGAATCTCTAGGGTGGTGGCAGGCGGCGAGCCCCGGTGTTCAGGGACGGGTCAGCGTCGGCGGGTGAGCCACGAGCACCACGGGCAGTCGCCACAGCTGCGTGCCGTGCCACGGCTCGGTGGCCTGGAAGAAGATGGAGTCTCCGGCGCGCGTGAAGTGCTTGGGCGAGGAGGCGCCGGCGCCAGGAGAGAGGTCCGCGAGCAGCCGGGTGCCCGCTTCCGTCCCGTCGCTCATCCACGGCTCCTCGCCATGAATCCCCTCATCGGCGCTGAGCAGGAGCAGTCCGTCCGCGCCGAAGAGGTGCGAGGCGTTGGACCCCTGGGCGCCCGGGTGGATGTCCTTGACGAGCACCGTGCCCCCTGGCGTCCCATCGCTCTTCCTGGCTGGAAACCCGCCGTGAGCGCGCTCCCGGAGGAAGGCACCTCCTCGGAGGCCCGACAGCCCCCCATCATCGCGACCAGTGCGGCCAACCCCAACCCCCACCGTGAGTCCTTCCTCATCCGTTGCGCTCCTCTCTTCACCCAGCACGAGAGTGAACCCTTTCCATCCCACAAGAGTGCTTCAACCCCACGGGGAAATTGAACGTGTGTTAGTGAAAAAGCGATGGGTTTGAAGGCAGCCTGGCGTGAAGCGCTCAGCTGTTGCGTCTACGTGATGGGGCAGCGCTGCATCGGCAAGGATCACCGGGGCCAGATCCTGTTCGACCGGCTCTACGCGCTGGTGCCGTGGGACTGGAGAGGGTCCTGGGAGGGCCGCTGGAGCAGCACGTACAGCGCTCAGAGGATGCCGATGCCGAACATGAAGCCGAGCACCAACCAGCCGACGAGCTGGCGGCGGTGGCGCCAGTGCTGGTCCGGAACGGCGCTCTTGCGCTCCTGACAATCCTCGCACCGCGGGGGCGAGCCCTGGACGTCACAGCGCGCGCACAGGAAGGTGTCACACCCCGTACACACGGCCGTGGAGACCTCGCCATGCACGGGACAGGGAGGGGCTGCTTCCTCCTCCACGCCGGCGGCGAGCGCGGCGGCCCGCTCCTCCGGCGTCTCCACCTCGGACTCGAGCAAGGCGCGCGCTCGCTCGAGGTCCTTCCAGGCGACCAGCACGCGCACCTCGATGATGGCGCCGCCCATCGCGGGGCCGAGCATTCCACTGTGATGCTCGCCCTGGACGACGCAGGCGATGCCATCCGCGTCGAGCAGGGAGCGTACTGCCGAGGACTCGACCACATTGGCACAGGTGGTGAGCAGACAGAGATCCGACTCCGACTCCGATGCCGACGTGTGCATGGGAACCCCGGGGCAAGAGGCCATGGTCCACGGCCCGTGCTCCCCCATCCGTGGGGATGCCCTGCCCTCGGGGCCAGGACAGAGCGCGTCCGCTGTCACTCGCGCAACAGCGGGGACGGACGAAGAAATCCGGCGAGCGCTCGAGGATCAGGCGGGAGGTGCGCTGGACGCGGCCTTGTCGTCCTCCGGGGTCGCCTTCCATCCCGAGATCCAGCCGAGGATGAAGACGATCAGCCCCACGACGGCGCTCCCCATGGCCAGTATCAGGGTGAGCATGAACATCATCCCGAGGGACTTGAAGCCGGTGCTGGCGGCGAATAGGACCGCGGGGGCCGCCGCCACGGCGGTCACGAGGAACGCGGACCAGGAGCCCCGGGAGAGCGCTCGCCCCTCACGGGGGTACTCCTCCCGGATCACGAGCGCCAACAGCCCGCCCAATAGCGAGAGGACCGGGGGAATGAGGTTGGGAAGGATGTCTTCCACGGCGGGCTGCCTCCTGGGGACGTACTCGCGAGCATACCCCGGCCATGCCCCCTGGGGGTACACACCGGCCCAGGCCGCGTTCCCTTCAGGGGCGAGGCAAGGGTGTGCGGCGTGGCGGCGATGGCCTGCTGCTTGTCCACTGGTCAGCGGAGACCTTCGTCCCCACTGTGGGGGAGAGACCGATTCGCCACGAGGAGGGGTACGTGGACCAGCTGAGGCGGGACGATCGCGAGAAGACGCTGTACTTCGTCACGAGCTTTCTCGGCTCGGTGACTCTGTCCTATTACCTGTCCCGGCTCATGGGCGGTGGCACCGTGTCCGCGGGACGCATGCTCCTGCTGCTGCCCGTGATGGTGGCGGGCTTCTGGCTGTTCTACGTCTTCGGCAAGCGTCGGCCGGCGACCCTCTTCGTGATGAACGCCGCCTTCGCCTTCCTGTCGTTGATCGCCGTGTTCCTCACCTTCCAGTTCCTGAGTGGACTTCGCCGCTAGGCCGCGCTCAAAGTCCAAGGATGCTCACGCTCCATGCTTTTGGCCGTGTCCACGCGAAGGTGATTGGCGTCACGCGCGACCTGCGCGCCCTCTGGATGTTGGAGGAGTGCGGGCTGCCCCATGAGGTGCGCGGCCTCGACCACTTCGCGGGCGAGCTGAACTCCGAGGAGTACCGGCGGCTGACCCCCTTCGCCCAGATTCCGGTGCTCGAGGACGACGGCTTCGTGCTCACGGAGACGGGCGCGATCCTGCTCTACCTGGCGGAGAAGTCGGGCCGCCTCATCCCCTCGGATCTCCAGGGCCGCGCCCAGGTGACGCGCTGGTGCTTCGCCGCGCTCAACACCGTCGAGCCCCCGCTCTTCCAGATCGCGATGATCGATCTGTTCAGTGCCGGCGACCCCGCCGAGCAGGCGCGCCGCCCCGGACTCGTGAAGTGGGCGGACCGTGCGCTGGGCGGGCTCGAGGAGTGGCTGTCGGCTCGCCCGTACCTCGTCGGTGAGGACTTCACCGTGGCGGACGTCCTGATGACCACCGTGCTGCGCGAGGTGCGTGGCAGTGACGTGCTCGTCCGCTACCCACGCGTGCGGGCCTATCAGCAGCGGTGCGAGGCCCGACCCGCCTGGCAACGCACGCTCGACGCCTACGAGCAGCGACTGGGCGCACCGCCCGGCAGTACTCGCTAGCCAGGATTTCGCGGAGCAGCTCGCGGGAAGTGCGCGAGGTGCGGCGCGTCTTCAGCTCGAGAGGGAATGCCTCACCCTCACCACCCGGTAGCGCGTGGAGGACACGCATGGAAGCGCGGGCTCAAAGCGCGCGCTTCATGCCTTCGTGGCTCGCCTCGAAGCCCAGCCGTGCGTAGAAACGGTGGGCATCGGTGCGGCGCTTGTCGGTGGTGAGTTGCATCATCCCGCAGCCACGGGCCCGGGCGCGGGTCATCGCATCCTCCATCAGTTGCTCACCGACGCGCTGGCCCCGCAGGTCCGAGCGCACGCGCACCGCCTCCACCAGCGCGCGGCGCATCCCGCCCCGGCTCAGGCCGGGGATGTACGTGAGCTGGAGCGTGGCGATGACCTCGCCCGCGAGCTCTCCGACGACGAGCTCGTTGTTCGGGTCGGCGGCAATCTGGTCGAAGGCGGCGCGCACGCTCGGGGTCGGCTCCGCGACGTAGCCCGGGCGTGAGCGCGCAATCGCGTCATCCGCGAGCAGCGCGAGGATGGTGGGAAGGTCGGCGGCGGTGGCGATGCGAAAGGTGACAGGGGCCATGACCCCCATCTAGGCAAACTGCCACGCGTGCGCCACCCGTGAGTGTCTACCGTGTCCCCTGCGTGCACGGCACGGCGAGCTTCGGGTACTCCCGCGCACCAGGAAGTCCGCCAGCGGCTCCGTCAGCTTCGGGTCGTCCGTGACGGAGAGGGCCAGCAGCGTGCGCCCGTGCCAGCCGCCCTCACGGCGCCGAGCCGCTTCCGTCCCGTCAGCTGCAGCGCAATCCACCCTCAGGTGGAGGGCTTCGCCCTCACCCTTGCGGGCTTCCTCGTCCTGAAGTACGACCAGGTGAAGAAAGCCAAAGGCTGACACTGAGAGCCGTTGAGATGCCCCATCTTGCCCATATCGCCCTCGTCGTCCGCGACTATGACGAGGCGCTCGCGTTCTACGTCGGCAGGCTCGGCTTCACCCTCGTCGAGGACACCGAGCAGCCCGAGCAGAACAAGCGCTGGGTCACGATCCGCCCGCCCGGCGCACCGGAAAACACCACCACCCTCCTGCTCGCCCGCGCTGCCACGCCCGCGCAGGCCGCATTCGTTGGCAATCAGTCCGGCGGGCGCGTCTTCCTCTTTCTCGCCACCGACGACTTCGAGCGCGACCATGAAGCCTTCACCGCCGCTGGCGTGACGTGGATCCGTCCTCCCACCGAGCAGCCCTATGGCAAGGTCGCCGTCTTCGCTGGCAAGGTCGCCGTCTTCGCCGATCTCTACGGCAACCTCTGGGATCTCGTGCAGTTCGCCCGCGGCGAAGAAGGTGTCAGACGATTCGTGTGCGCCAGGCAAAGCTTGGGTGAGGAGGAAGCGATGTAGGAGCGGAAACTTCACGAAGGGACCCTGCGGGTTCAAACCCCGCCCGGCAAAGGAGGCCACCAGCCGGAAGCGAGTCTTGCGTGGTGCCGGGGCAACCCGGGCTGCGAAGCGTAGACAGCGAGTATGTGGGCCGCGTGATTGAGCCTCGAAAGATCTGAATCGTCGCGAGAGCCGACGCCGTACGAGTAGCGGAAGGCAGCAGCCCAGGGCCGAAACAGGCCAGGTCCTGGGGTCTCGCCGGGGTCTGAGAGCGGGGCACGCAGACAAGAGGGTCCTCCAGGAACCTGGGAGGTGCTGACGACTCCACGTCGAAGTGGCCGGAGGGCAACCGGAAGAAAGCCCAGGCCCGAGGGAGATGGGCGCCCGACTCCCGCGGGAGCGAAGGACGGGTGGCGGTGGTAGCGCGCTGGCGAAGGAAACGAAGCCGGGCGTGAAGGTCGTCAGGAAGTCGGAGTGCCTCGTAGTACCGCTGAAGCAGGGGAACGCACCCGGGCGGACCCTGTGGAGGGAAGGGGGCACCGGAACATGGAACCGAGGGAGGGAA